>JAJACV010000001.1 GCA_022601335.1 Chlamydiota bacterium
AGATATTTTTTTTCGCTATGGACAAAGACAACTGGACCAAGCGAATGCAATGGGTCAAGCCATTTCATATCGCTTTAAGCGAGATGCTAAAAGCTGGAAGCTGTATGCAACAACAGATCTAGTAAAACCAAGTATTCAGACTTCAAAGCAAAGAGGCGCTATTGGAGTAGATATTAATGGTTCTAATAAGGGGCAAGGTCAATGGCTATCTTAAATGGTGTAAAGAATTGAAGCACAAACTTGAAAAGCCTTATTCAGGGCGCTTAAACGTACGCATTTCTCCAGAACTTCACATAAAATTAGATATCTCTGATAAAGCTTATGGTGAGAGCCTCAACTCATTTGTACAAAAAGTTTTGGAAAGATCGGTTGGATAAAGAAAATCTTTATTTCTCTAAAACTATAACATCAACTTTTGTAACTATTTTATCGATAGATTGAATTCCATCTGTAATCATGCTGTCTACTTTTGCTTCCCTAAATAAAATCTCTTCTACAGGGGTCATACAAATTTCAGGAAAAACAGAAGAAGGAACAAAGCAAGCTTTTTGAGGAGGTAAGTGATATAGCTGAATCCACGGCAATTTCTTAGAAGAAAAGTCCTGAGCTAAATTAAAATAATCATAATTATCCGGAAGAGATGAATCATTTAATAAGATGACATCGCTGTCAGAGTCTTTTTTTAAATCTGACAGATCAAAATAGCTAAATCCAGAATCTTTTTTAATAAACCTGAAAAAAGAAAACGATTTAAATCCTTCAATTCCAAATTCTTTAGCCACGTCCATACACAATTTTGAAAGCACTGGGTCATTAAATTCTAGTATTTCTACATTTTCTTTATCCGGGTGTTTGTATACCCAAGATTTCTCTAGATCTATGCTATTCTTAAATTCTAATATTTCCTCTGGTAATTCTTTGATAATAAGGCCGTTTGGATAAAGCAGTTCTTTTTTATTTTCAGCTGTAGTTAATATTTCAGGACGATTGAGATTTAGTTCTCGAGAATTTTCTTTTAGCGTTTGTAATTGCGTTTCTAAAGCTAGTCCTCTCAAAACCGTACTTAACCTCTTCCCCTTTGAAGAACCAGGTGTTTTTGTTGCTAGTCTATCTATTGGGGATAAAACAGCGTGATAGGGGAAAATAGTTGGGACGGCATAACTAGGATGAGCCTCTGATGAGAGGTATGAGGGTGATTGCGTAAATAACATCCCAACAGCTTCGCCTGGAAATAGAGTTAGCAAATAGCGGTCTTTTGAATCAGAATCTTGAACAATAGTTGCAGAAAATGTGTCCACTGACATGTCCCAATCAACCAGAGTTAAATCTTGAATAATTGTAAGAGGAGGGCCCTTCGAATCATATTGCTTCAAAAAAGCAAATTGATTTGCTGTTTGATCTTGATGAAATTTATGGGCATCTTGGCTCACAACAAAATTAATTTCTCTAGACATACCAAGCACGCCTAAGTTCAAATCCTGTGAAATAAGCTCTTTGAGGGAACTAGCAAATACATCTAAGGTTGCATTACCTTCTGGATCCGCAAAAATTGGCTGATTATTATTGTAAGAGATAGGATTTGGATATTTTGAAGCTATTGCTGAAAGCTCTGTTGTAAAGCAGTCAAAATCATTAATATCTACGGTTAACTTAATTTTTTCCTTATTAATTTCTTCAACCATGTTTTTAATCAAGTTGGATTTTTCTGGATTCATGTAGAAAAATACATTTGTACTCCCAAACTCAACATAAGAAACTTCCCCACAGTTTTTTCTCCCGGGTATATCGCTCAAAAAACTCTCAGGATGAACTGACTGAAATATTGTAAATAAAATAGTTGCAAACAAATAAATCCAAACTTTCATTTCCTCAACACCTACATTAATGTTTATTAAGAAATTATTAAAATACTCAGTATCTATTTGCAAATAATTAAATGTCTATAAAAAAATCTTAGACATAATGTGGACTATTTCATTGCATATTTAATGCATTAGATCCTCAATATCTGTTCTGGAGAGGACTTTTAGTCTAGGACTTAAATTGACATCTATGTTTTGATAAGTCAAACAGGCAGAGTAAGACTTCTTAATAGGAATATCGTAGGACCTCCATTTTTGATAATCAAATTGTATTTCATTGATCTTGGAACAAATTCCAAGCCCCTGGGCTTTCAAGTAAGACTCTAATCTTGACCATTTTTGATAAAAATATTCCTTAGAGTTTTTTAACTGATTTGTAAAATCAAATTCATTTCCTTGGATAAGATTGAGAAAATCCCAGGGAAGTTCATTTAAATCTACATCTTTCTTTATATATTCAACGTCAATCCCTACATTAACTCTATTTGAAAAGGCATAAAGCACTTTGTTGTGCGAGTGAGACATGTTGAAGCTTAGTTTCTGTTTAGCTAGAAAAGGCTTGCCAAAGAGACCAAAAGAATATTCAATATCTGAAGGTTTGGCCTCAATAAATCTTGCAAGGAGACAGCGGAGTAAGCCATGTGAAACTATGTATTTCTTTTTCAAGGAATTAAATTTAAAGCTCTGGCTCTTTAATTGCTCTGCAGAGTCTAAAAAATTAAAAAAATGATCGCATTGATCATAATAGTCAGGAGCATAAACATCGAATATAATTAAAAAATTAGAGTTCATTTTAGAGAACTATACAACAGATTCCTCGATATTTTCTACCTGAGAATTTCCGCTTAGCCTAATATTTAAGTTGACTTCATTAAAATTTTTATCATAAAGTTTTTCTCTTTTAAATGACCGAATAGGAAGTTAAAATGTATCCACAAGACGCTTTAAAAAAATGGCACTCAGGGCAAGGACTTTGGAAAACTGTTCCTAAAGAGAGCTGGAATAAATGGTCATGGCAAGTCAATAATAGTATTAAGACTTTAGATGAGCTTAAAACCTTAATAAACCTAACTAAGGAAGAAGAGGATGGATGCAAATTTTCTGAAGAGAAACTTTTAATGTCGATTACCCCTTACTTTTTTAATTTAATCGATAGAGACGATCCTAATTGCCCTATTAGAAAGCAAGTAATTCCAAGGTCTTCAGAAAGAATAATTATGCCAGAGGAGATGTTGGATCCTGTCGGAGAGGAGCCTCACATGCCTGTTCAAGGATTGGTACACAAATACCCAGACAGAGTTTTATTTCTAGTCACTAGTTTTTGTGGATCTTACTGTAGATATTGTACAAGAAGTCGTCTTGTTTCTAATGCTCAAAATTATGACTTTCACCCTGCTTATGAAAAAGCAATTGCTTATATCGAAAAAACACCCTCAATTCGAGATGTGTTAATTAGTGGGGGTGATCCTCTTCTCCTTCCAGATAAAAAAATAGGGATGCTCCTCAAAAGACTCAGATCTATACCTCATGTGGAATTTATAAGAATAGGAACGCGGATTCCTGTGTTCATGCCCCAAAGAATTACCCCCCTATTATGCCAATATTTTGAAGAAAATGGGCCCATTTGGATGAGTATTCACGTAAACCACCCAAAGGAATGTACTTTAGAGTTGAAAGAAGCCTGTAAAAAACTGCTTATGGCAAGCGTCGTTTTAGGGAACCAGTCTGTGCTTCTAAAAGAAATTAACGATAGTGTAAACACTATGCGATCTCTTTGCCATCGTCTCCTACAAATGGGAGTAAAACCCTATTATATCTATCAGTGTGACCTCATTACAGGTAGCTCACATTTTAGAACAGATGTCCAAAAAGGAATTGATATTATTAGTCAGCTTAGAGGGCATACAACAGGTTATGCAGTTCCTCAGCTTGTGATAGATGCTCCTGGAGGAGGAGGGAAAATTCCCCTCAACCCTGAAACCATTCATAAAATTACAGAAAAATCTATTTTCTTAAAAAATTATCAAAAAGAGATTTATGAATACCCTCTTTTCGCACCTCAATCGCCTTTAAAAATGGTAGAGCCAACTTGCATGAAAAAATAGGATAAAGAAACTCTAATCTGGTCGATTGAAACCTATGAAAAAATATTTAGAGCTACTCTGCTCCACTAAAAACAATAACTCCTCTGATGATAAAGCCATGAATCGACTGAATGAAATTTATCAAGAGTTAAAGGGCGTCTCCACCCTCTCACCTTCTTCTGCAAAAAAGTTAGCTATAGAAGCTCTTAAGCTAAAAAAGATTCCCCAAATTGAGATTGATTCTCTTCTCGAATCCCCCACTCATCTATTCTGTTTTCCCTATGCTGGAGGAGATGTTTCTGTATATGAAAGTTGGAACACACTCAATAGTGATAAAATTAAAATCAAACCTATTGAATATCCTGGGCGCGGTACCAAGGTAAATGAACAGTTAATCTCTTCTTTCGACTTTTTAGTTGATTATTTAGAAAAAGAGATCATTTTTAAAATTCCTAAGACAGGATCTTTTGCATTTTTTGGGCACAGCTTAGGTGCTTTAGTTGCACTAGAGCTCAGTTTTATTTTGAGACAAAAGTATAACCTAATCCCCTCAAAGTTGTTCCTTTCAGCTTGCCCTCCGCCGTGTAACATTGCATCACCATTTAAATCTATTCATGAAACAAGTAATTCTCAATTTAAAAAACTAATTCAAGATCTAAATGGTACGCCTAAAGCTTTGCTAGACACAGAAGCTTTTGAAACTTTTTTTCTTCCAATTCTCAGAAACGATTTTTCCCTGCTCAATACTTATCATTTATCTCTAAAAAAAACTTCAATCCCTCTGATTATTCTAGGAGGTAAAAAAGATCCGTATGTTCGAATAGAGGATTTGAAAAAATGGCAAGAATGGACTGATCAACCCATCTCTTTCCATGAATTAGATGGGGATCACTTTTTTATACATCAATCAAATGAAATTACAGAAATTATAAAGGAGTCCTTATGTGCAACACCCCACTAAATCTATTAGATAAATGGGCAGTAGAGCGTGGAAGCCAAGTCGCATATATTTTTTTAGACTCACAAGGGAAAGAGACTGATAAAATTACATTTAAAGACCTAATGCTTAGCGCTAAAAAAATAGCTGCTTTTTTGATTGAACAACGTTTCGGGGGTGAACGAGTCATTATTTCCCTTGAACCAGGCCTCGAATTTATCATTGTATTTTTAGGATGCTTGTATGCTAAGGCAGTGGCTGTACCTATACCTCCTCCTAGAAGCAAGCGACAGTTAGCGCGTACTCAACCCGTAATAGAAGATTCTCAACCAAAGCTGATACTAGCAAATCAACAAATTTCTTCTAATTTTTCTATTCAAACAAGATCTCCAAATGAAATCCTAAACGATACATATAAAACTAATGAGTTATTGCCCCAAATAAATGGTAAAGACATAGCGTTTCTACAATATACTTCAGGCTCAACCTCTACCCCAAAAGGGGTTGTTCTAACTCATTCTCATCTTTACAATCACCAGCAAATTATTGAGAGAGCATTTAATCACAATCAAAATACTAAAATCGTGGGCTGGCTTCCTTTTTACCACGATATGGGACTCATAGGGAATATCCTTCAAGCGCTTCACCTAGGTGTTACCTCAATACTTATGTCACCCATGACGTTCATTCAAAAACCTCTTTTATGGCTAAAAGCAATTTCTTCGTATCAAGCAACAACTAGTGGAGGCCCTAATTTTGCTTATGATTACTGCCTCTCAGAAATATCTGATGAAGAACTTAAAAGCTTGGATTTATCTTCTTGGAAATTAGCATTCAATGGATCTGAAAGAATTGTATCTAGTACCTTAAAATCTTTTTCTAAAAAATTTAAAGAATGCGGTTTTAGCTCTGATTCATTCTTTCCCTGCTATGGACTCGCTGAAGCCACCTTATTTGTAACAGGCAGAAATACTTTACTTTCAACATCTTTTAGCTTCTCAGATAATCAAGTAACGGATGTAGTCAGTTGTGGTTCAACCTTTCTTGATGAAGAGCTTCTAATTGTAAATCCAAAAACCTTGGAACCTTGTAGAGATCAAAAAGAAGGTGAAATTTGGGTAAAAGGTCTCTCTGTAGCAGCAGGATACTGGAATAAAGAAGATGAAAGCGCAAAAATATTTAATGCTCATACCACTTGTGGTCAAGGGCCTTACTTGCGAACAGGTGATTTGGGGTTTATCCAGAATAAAGAGCTATTTGTTCTAGGAAGAGAAAAGAATTTAATTATTTTGAGAGGAACAAACTATTTTCCTCACGACCTTGAAAGCTGTGTGAGAAATAGCCATCCTTTACTTAGCCGTCATTCGGGGGTAGCCTTCTCTCTAGAAGGAAAAACTGGAGAGACCCTAATGATACTACAAGAAGTCCCCCGCAGCTTAAAAAGAGATACCATTGCAAATGAAATATTTAACTCCATAAAAGAGGCCATTTACAGCACTTTTGAAATTTCACCTCATACAATTATCTTTGTGAAGGAAAATTCACTTCCAAGAACCACTTCAGGAAAACTTCAACATTTCTTAGCAAAACAACAATTTGAAAATAAATTACTAGCAAACAGATTTGTATGGACTTGTGATCAAAATAATCAAGTAAATCTGCATGCTAATCTTACTGAATTTCTCGCACAGCTGCTCAATATTTCTCCAACAAATATCTCTAAGAAAACTCCTATTATTACTTTAGGCCTTGATTCGTTAACAGGAGCACAGTTTCTTAATTGGATAGAAACTAAATTTAATCTATCTCTTGATTTACATTTTTTACTCAACGGGGCCTCTATTGAAGAGATTGAAGCCAAAGTCATAAAAACACCCTCAACTAATCTCGTAAATCAAATTTCTATTCAAAAAGAATATCCTCTATCCTGGAATCAGAAAAATGTGTGGGTTTTCAATCGATTAAATCCAAAATCCCTAGCTTACAATATTTTTTTTAAATTAAAAATCAAAGGCTTATTAAATTACGATATTTTAAAAATAGCGCTCGAAAAACTTGTAGATAGACACCCTATACTAAAAACCAGTTTCGCAGAAAAACAATCTGATCCTATCCAAGTAGTCAATGAATCTATTGAAATTCCCTTGCTCATCAAAAACTTAGAACGCTGCCCATTAGGCAAAGTAGATGAAGAAATTGCGTCCGAAATTAAAAATGAACAAAATTATTGCTTCGATCTTAGCTCTGCTCCACTTTTCAGATTAGTTGTTCTACAGCTTACAAACAGAAAAAATATTATTCTGTTTCATTTTCATCATATAATCTGTGATGGATGGTCTATTAAAGTTTTTATGAGTGAACTCGAATTCATTTATGCTGCTCTATGTTTAAACCAATCAATAAACTTGCCCCTCGCAAAGGCATCCTATCAAAATTACGTATTTTGGCAGCAAAAACTTCGCTTAGGCAACACGTATGGACATTTAGAAAGACACTGGAAAGAAAAGTTAGAGTCTCCCGAGTACCCTGTCACTTCTCTTTATCCCTTTAGAACTGATAAGATATCGATCAAATCATCTTTTCAATCATTTCTTCTTGAAAAAGACCTCCTTCTCTACTTGCAAAGCTTTATAAAAGAAAAAAAATTAACACTTTCTGTAGTTTTAATGGCAACCTTCCATGCTGTTCTTCACTTATACTCTGGAGAAAATAAAGTATATGTAGGCTACCCCGCTCTAAATAGGCCAGAACCTAGTTTTCAAAATATAATTGGTTTTTTTGTAAATACCCTCGTTTGTAAAACTGAGATGAACTCGAATATTTCTTTTATAGACCTTCTTGAACAAGTGAAAAAAAATATTTGGGAGCAAAAAAACGAATCAACCTATCCATTACAAGATTTACTTGATCAATTGCGCCCTCCCAGATTTGAATATACATCGCCACTCTTTCAAACCATGTTTGTAATGCAGAGTGCATCTCTAAAGCAAACTCACTTTGCGAACTGTGAAATAGAAGAACTACAGACCCCATCTAAAGAAATCCTCTATGATCTGGTCTTAGAGGCTAGAGAAAAATCTGATCATGTTGAACTTATATTCGAACATAAATTAGATAAAATTTCTGAAGACTTGCTATCAGAAATCGCAAAGTCCTATTTTACTATTTTAAAAGAGGGCTTATCAGACTCCAGAAAAAAGATGGTATTCTACCAGTTTCTTCCTAAGGATCCTGGTTTATCTATAACTAACTTGAAAAAACTACCCGTACCTAATGATGAAAACATTATCACTCTATTTGAAAAACAAGTTAATTGTTCCCCTGATAAAATTGCTATTTATTCAGACGCAGGAAATTTAACGTATAGACAGCTCAATGCCCTCGTTCACAAAATCTCATCTCAGATTCTCAAAAATAAAATTAAATTGGGGGAGCCTGTTGCTCTTTGTCTTGATAGAGATCCTTATCTAATAGCCTCCATTTTGGGAATACTCAAATCAGGAGGAGCTTATCTTCCTATAGACTCCAACTATCCTAATCAGCGTATTCAAAATATAATTGACGATGCAGGGCCTCGCCTTATCATTACTACTGAGGCTTACCATGATGTTTTTCATTTTTTTAAAGGCACTCTTCTTAATCCTAAGAAAGAAGAAGAAAGTATTGAGGCTCCATTTATTCCTCTTATATCTCCTGCTTATATTATATACACATCTGGTAGTACTGGAAATCCTAAAGGTGTCGTCGTCCAGCATCAAAGTCTGGTTAATTTTGCACAGTCCGCAATTCAGCTTTTTAGCTTAACAAATACGGATAAAGCACTTCAATTTTCATCAATTAACTGGGATACAGCTTCTGAAGAAATTTATCCTACCCTTCTTTCAGGAGCCAGCATTGTTTTAAGAGGAAAAGATAGGATTGAAGGGTTCTCAGATCTACTAAATAGAACCCACAACTATGAAATAACTACATGGAACCTACCTTCATCCTACTGGCATGATCTGGTTGATAAATTATATCGAGAAGAAATCGTTATTCCCCCTTCGCTACGTCTAGTCATTGTAGGTGGAGAAAGAGTAAATCGTTCAAAGGTAGATCTATGGCTAAATAAATTAGCTTCAAAAACAAAACTGCTAAACACTTATGGATCTACTGAAACTACGTCTATTTCCTCCGGTTATGACCTCTCTAAGTGGAAGAGTGAATGGCTAGACTCTCCAATTGGAAGCCCTATTAACAACGTTAACCTCTATGTTTTAAATTCAAATTTACAACATGTACCAAAAGGTGTAGCTGGGGATCTGTATATTGCAGGAATGGGTTTGGCTAAAGAATATTTAAATCAACCAAAACTCACCAACCAAAAATTTGTTCTACACCCCCAAACTAATGAAAGGCTTTATAACACTGGTGATACAGCCTATTATTCCTTAAGTGGTGATTTACTTTTAAGAGGACGAAGTGACCGACAAATTAAAAGACGAGGTTATAGGATAGAGTTAGATGAAATTGAAACACATCTGCGCAGCATTTCAGAGATCAGAAATTGCATTCTAACTTATGAAAAAAAAATAATAGCCTATCTCATCTTGGAGGAAAATTCTTCAATAAGTTTGGATACAATTAGAACAAATCTTCGTGAAAAAATGCCTGATTATTTAATGCCTGATGCTTTTATACAAATCAATTTTATACCAAGACTTCCAAATGGGAAAATTGACTACTTGGCTTTAAAATCGGAAAATAAAAATCTGGCTCAAAAAACACCGATAGCTTTATGCCACAACAATGAGATTGAAAAAAAGGTCGTTGAAATATGGAAACAGGTTTTGAATCTTGAGGACATCGGATTTGAAGACAGTTTTTTTGATGCTGGAGGCAATTCTTTATTACTTATACAGCTCCATGAAAGCTTGCAAAAGGAATTTTGTATTGAGTTCAATATTTCGGTCTTATTTTCTCACTTTTCAATCCAATCACAGAGTCAAAAAATTGAAGCCATAAAACAGGCATGTGCTGTAAATTAGAAGTTTATTTACTCAAACAAAGCAGATCGGGTAGACTTTATCTCTATTTTAATAGCTCAGACAAAATCTAAAAACAAGGTAGATAGAAATGGATGTAACAAAAAATCAAACACCCGAATTGAATAACAGTGCATCAAATTCAAGCTCCCCATTACAAGATCCAAATAAAATAGAATTTGCCATTATAGGAATGTCCTTCAAATTCCCTGATGCATCAGATTCTGAAACTTTCTGGGCAAACCTCTTGAATCAAAAAGATTCTATCGTAGCTTTCCCTAAAAATAGAGTTGAAGATGTTGTTTATGTGAATCAAAACACCTACAATACTTTTAATAATTTTCAATGCCGAGTCGGTGGTTATTTGGATCAAATTGATCTTTTCGACCATACTTTTTTTAAAATAACTTCCTCTGAAGCAAGGGTAATGGATCCTGCTCAACGATTATTTCTACAAGTAGCTGTCGAAGCTTTAGAAGACGCTTCTTTAACGGAGAAAAAGTTAAAGGGATCAAATACAGGCGTTTTTGTTGGGTATTCAATTAATGAAGATAATTTTGTTGATATTCTTCCAAAAGATGACCCCAATATTGCTCTAGGAAATCAACCCTCAGTTCTTGCATACCGGCTATCCTTCTTATACGATATGAAGGGGCCTACAATGGTCATTGATACAGCCTGCTCTTCTTCCCTTGTTGCAGTTCATCAGGCATGTCAAGCTATTTCAAATAATGATTGCGAGCAAGCTATCGTTGGAGGAGTCAACGTCCGTATTTTCCCAGCTATTCGAGCTATTAGTAATTTAGGTATTGAAGCCTTTGATGGTAGATGTAAAACATTTGATGAAAAAGCGAATGGCACTAATATTGGGGATGGAATAGCTGCCTTAATTCTGAAAAGAAAAGATCTTGCTGAAAAAGATGGAGACTATATTTACGCTGTTATTAAGGGAAGTGCAGTCAATAGTGATGGTCACTCAAATGGAATCACAGCTCCTAACCCAGAATCACAAACAGCACTCTTCAAAAAAGCATGGAATAATGCAGGCATTAATCCAGAAGATCTTGCTTTTATAGAGACGCATGGAACCGGAACGAAACTCGGAGACCCCATAGAAGTTCTTGCCCTAACTCAGGCCTTTGAGAGTTATACTCAAAAAAATAAGTTTTGCCCCTTAGGAGCTTTAAAAACAAATATAGGGCATCTAGAGGCAACCTCTGGTATTGCAGGTTTAATTAAAGCTGTAATGTGCCTTAATCACAAAAAACTCCCTCCAAATATTCACTTTCAAAAAGCAAACCCCTTTATTGATTTTGAGAACTCTTCTGTATTCCCCAATAACACCCTAAAAACTTTGGAGAACAAGAGCAAAAATCTTCTTGCAGGTGTAAGCTCCTTTGGGATCAGTGGAACAAATTGCCACTTAGTCATTGAAGAATTCAAAAAGATGCCTCACTTAGAGCAACGTTCACGCGCTACGACTCCTTATACCTTTCTATTTTCAGTGAAAGAAAAAGAGTCTTTAATCCATTATTTGAACAAATTTGAGGCTTGGCTTGAAACTCATCTAAATACAAATCCGGAAGATATCTCCTATACTTTAGCCAAGGGCAGAAATCATTACGATCAACGACTAGCCATACAGGCAAATAACCTTGGAGAACTTCGAGAAAAAATAATTTCCTTCATTAAGGATCCCCTCAATGAGGGACACTACCAAAGCGGGATTTATTTTAAAGGCGCCCCTTTTGAAAAGAGCCCTGAAATAATTCAACACTTTATTAATAAATCCCCTATTTATTGGGACAAGTACTTCCCAGACCAATCAGCTAAGAGAATTCCTCTTCCTACATACGCCTTTAATGAAAGAAGGCACTGGCCAAAACTGGAAATTGGAAAAAATCAAATAGAAGAGAAGAGATTGAAATCAATTTTCCACGAATTAAATTGGATAAAAAGTGACAGACCTTCTTCTGCAAAGCAAAACTTTGCTCATAAAGATCAATTTTTTATATTATTTCTTCAAAAAACCAGTACACATGAAGCCTTTGCTGACTATATTGAACATCAAGGGATCTCTGTTTATAGAGTCTATATAGGCGAAAATTATGCCACTAAAGACCACAAAACATGGATTAATCCAGACACTCCATCAGATTATGATTTACTTTCTGAGCAAGTTTTATCAAATTCTAAAACTTTGGGTGGGGTAATCCATTTATGGGATTGCACAAAAGATTCAAAAATACTGAATTGGGAGAGTATACGTAAATCTCAACAACTGGGATCATTTAGCTTATTCCATATCATTAATAGCCTAGCGAAAAAACGTCCTAATGAAGAATGGAAGTTAATTAATTTAATACAGCATGGTCAAAAAATTCTTCCTGAAGACGCAGATGTTGATCCTACAAAAATGCCTGCTGTCGGAATTAATAAAGTTGCTTCTCAAGAAATGCCTCTTGTGAAAAGTCTGGCTATCGACGTTGAACTTAAACCTTCTGTATTTAAATCTATATTTGAGGAAATTTTTTATGTTGAAGATTACTCTGAAGCACTAATTGGCTATCGCAATGATACTAGATATTCTCAGGTCCTTTCTCAAATGGATTTTGACTCTGTAAAAAACAGATCTCAAAACATAAAAAAAGAAGGCCTTTATTTAATAGCTGGAGGAAGTGGTTATTTAGGCCTTGAAACAGCCAAGTATCTCGCTTCAAAAGAGCAGGTCACTATTGTTTTAACTGGTAGAAAACTTGCCAAAGAACTTTCAAACAAACAAAAAAGGCAAATTCAAGAAATTGAAAATTCGGGTTCATCTGTCGACTATATCCAATGCGATGTAACAGATTACGAGTCATGCGAAAATTTAATTCAAAATATAAAAACCAACCTTGGTACAATCAATGGAGTTTTTGTAGCTATCAAGAATATTAGTCACACTAGACTTGATGAGCATTCGTTTGCTGCTTTTAGTTCAAATATTCGCTCTAAAGTACAAGGGACTTGGCTGCTCCATAACTTTACCAAGGATATGTCACTCGATTTTTTCGCTACTTTTTCTTCGATATCTTCATTAACTGGAGGCCCTACTGGAGCAGACTGCTCAGCATCAAATCTCTTTTTAGATAGCTTTGGATCGTGGAGAAATACCTCAGATCTCTGTACAATTACAATGAATTATACACTCATTGACGCTGATGATGGTAGTTTATTAGCCGATAGGATGAGCATGATTCCTCCTATTACAAAAGAAGAATTTATAGCTTCTTTAGACTTATGCCTAACTAAAACTCTTGATTTTTCTGTGATTGTTGATTTCAATAGCCGCGTTATGAAGCTAGTTCTCCCTTTTATCAAAATTAACTTTGCTTCAGAGCTTATGGCTGATTTTAATAATACCAGCGTTAATGATGCTGCCGATGCTAAAGCGCAAAAAACAAACGTAACATTTGATGAGACACTTTCTATTCTAACTGAAATTTGGAAAGATATACTAGATCATCAAACGATAGATCGTAATGCTAATTTTTTTGAAATAGGTGGAGAATCTATTTCTGCAGTCAAGCTGCTCCACCATATTAATGTTCAACTACAAACCAAACTAGAAATAGCAGATTTGTACTCCTATCCGACTTTAGAAATTTTAGCAGAAGAAATTTTAAAACGTCAAAACAGCACAAATGAACAAAAATCAATGGGAGATCTTTTGAATGATCTTCAATCAGGAAAAGTAGATATTAATCAAGCTATGGATGCCTATGAACAAATACGTTGAGCACATTCTTTCACTGTATAAGCAAAATAAAATCTCCCATGATGCAGCTTTATCATTGCTAGACACATACAAGGCCACTCAACAAGAGAATCCTGTCACAGATGACTCTATCGCGGTGATTGGCTTGTCATGCCGGATGCCAAAAGCAGATTCCAAAGAGGAATTTTGGAATAATTTGAAGAAAGGAATTAACTGCGTAGATAGTTTCCCCAAAGAGAGGAGGGTGGACATTGACCCGCTTATCCCATTTGTGGAAGATAATATAACTTCTGTGGATCAACCTTATTGGAAAGGAGGATTCCTCTCTTCTGTCAGTTCTTTTGATAATGGTTTTTTTGAGATTTTATCATCCGAAGCGAAGCTCATGGACCCTCAGCAAAGAGTTTTTTTAGAAGTTGCTCACACAGCCTTTGAAGACTCTGGTTATACGCGGGCTCAACTAAAAGGCTCAAATACGAGCGTATTTATAGGCGATGTCCTCAACGAATATCAAAAAATTGTTTCTGAAGTTTCTCCATTAGCAGTAGTAGGAAATGTTTCCCCTTTTATCGCATCTAGAATTTCTTATTTTTACAATTTACATGGATCAGCAATCAATGTTAGTACAACTTGTTCAACGTCCTTAGTCGCCCTCCACCTTGCTTGCCAATCTCTTTTGTCCGGAGAATCTAATCTTTCTTTAGTCGGTTCTGTTAACCTGCGCCTCTTTCCTTTTACATTTAAAGATGATCCAGTAGAGGCATTAGGTATAGCAACAGACAAAGGCGCCTGCTTTGCATTTGACAATAGAGCTAGTGGTATCGTTAGAGGAGAGGGAGCTGGGGCCGTAGTACTTAAACGCTATAAAGATGCCTTAAAAGATGGCAACCACATCTATGCCCTTATCCGAGGAAGCAGTGTCAATAATGATGGAAAATCATCCAACGTTGGTTCTCCTAATCCATTGGCCCAAGCAGAACTTTTAAAGAATACTTGGGAAAAAAGCCAAATAAACCCAGAGCAAATAAGTTACATAGAAGCGCACGGAACAGGAACCTATATTGGGGATCCAATTGAGGTTCAAGGTATTTCGAAAGCCTTTTCTGAGTTTACTCAAAAAAAGCAGTTTTGCGCGATAGGTTCTGTTAAAACGAATATTGGTCATTTAACTGGAGGAGCATCAGGTCTAGCTAGCTTCATCAAAACAATTCTTTCCCTTCACCATGAGCAAATTCCACCTTCTCTTCATTTTGAATCTCCAAATCAATTTATTGATTTCCCTAACTCTCCTGTTTATGTGGCCAGTCGTCTAAGCCCATGGCCCAGAAGCTCCTCCCCAAGATTAGCTGGAGTAAGTGCATTCGGTTTCAATGGAACAAATTGTCATGTTGTTCTTGAAGAGGCCCCTTTAGTAAAAACAACACAAACTAATAATCATGAATTTCTACCCTTTTTGTTCACACATAAAACAGAAAAGGGCCTACATAAATTAATGCAAAAGCACTTAGATTTTTTAATTGAGAACACTGCTATTTTGAACCCAGAAGATGTGAGTTACACGTTAGCTAAAGGAAAAGATCATTACAAAAAACAGCTTCTCTTACGTGCTCATTCTATAAATGAACTAATCCTGCTGATTAAAAAGTTTTTATTAAATGCTAATAGCGTAGTCTCTGAAAAGAATGACATCGATTGGGATCAAATTTTTGAAAAACTTAACCCTCATTTAATTTCTCTCCCTACATACGTCTTTGAATCTAAGAAATTTTGGCTATCTTCTACCAACTTAAAAAATAGAAACTTACTAACACTTCCTCACAAAAAAACAACCCCTCCTCTTACTGAGAAAGAGCCATTACTGAATACTGTAATTGCTATTTTTCAAGAGGTTATGGAAATTGAGTCGATAGAAGCTAAAGATAACTTCTTAGAACTTGGCGGAGATTCTTTAATGGGGATAGAAGTTATAAGCATTATCCATCAACGACTTAACAAAAAAATATCCTACCATGATCTTTTTCAATATCCCGTTATTCAAGACTTAGCAGCTTTACTTGAAAAAAAAGAACTCTCTTCTTTTGAAAAAATATCCAAATCACCACCTCAAGAAGATTACCCTTTATCATATGCGCAAAAAAGACTATGGATTTTGCACCATATGCAAGAGCACCCAATTGCATATAATATTTATGACACTTTTCAATTTAGTCATAAAATTGATATCCGGCTCCTCCAGAAATCCCTAAATGAGTTAACTAATAGACATGTTGCTTTCCGAACTATTTTTTTAGAAAAAGAAGGAGAGCCATTTCAAAAACTTGCCGAATTCACTGAAATAAATCTAGAGATTCTTCCGGTTGAATCCCTTGATGTGGCCTATAAAAGCATCGAGCTTTTAAAAAACCACCCATTTAACTTAAGAAAAGGTCCCCTTGTCCGAGCTGTTTTACTACAACTTCCAGCTGAAGAATCTTTTTTCTTTTTCATGGTGCACCACATCATTTGCGACGGCTGGTCTATCCGCATCATTATCGAAGAGCTGCTTAAGCTATATAAGGGAATAGCTTTAACTCCACTTGCAATAGATCTATTTGACTACTGTCAATGGCAGCATCAAGTTTCCTCTGTCCAAAGATTTAAACTATTAGAAAATTATTGGTTACAAAAATTTAAAGAAAGACCACCATTATGTGAAATACGGGGAGACCTGCCAAGACCTACAGTTTTCAATTTCCTAGGGAAGAGAAAAAAAATCTTGATAGAAAGAGAGGATGTTTTAGCCCTTTCCTCCATCTCTACAAAAGTTGATGCCACTTTGTTTATGGCTCTTCTAGCTTCAATTTATGTTTTAATCTATAGATATTCTGGACAAACTGACTTAGTAGTTGGTAGCCCCATATCAGGACGCTTTCACGCCGATCTGAGGCATCTAGTAGGCTTTTTTGTAAACACACTGGCATTAAGAGTAAATCTTTGCCCAGAGCAAAAATTTAGTGATCTATTAGAAACTATAAAGACTCAACTACTCACCGACTTTGAGCACCAAGACTACCCTTTTGACTTGTTGGTTGATAAGCTTAAATTAGAAAGAGACACCAGTCATTCCCCTCTTTTTAATATCAACGTAGCTTTTCAAAACTTTGAGTTAGATTCCAGTGCGCAAAGTATTTTCGATGGTTTAGGAGTAAAGTCGGTTGATATTCCTCATACAACTTGTAAATGGGATCTTGAATTTGAATTCATAAAAAAATCCGATAGTTCATTGGAATGCTTAATTGAATATTATGAGGAAATTTACTCTGAGAAAATGATTTCATCTATTATTTCAACATATGAGAATCTTCTATCCTCTATAGCCAAAGGGGATAACTGCAAAATTTCTTCTCTTCCAATCCACCCATCTAGCTCTAATATTTCAGGCCCTATTGTAGAATATAAATCAGAACCCATTCATAAAACTTTTGAAAAAATAGTAGAAAAGCACCCGAAAATTTCTGCTATTTTGGCAAAAAACCAGCAAGTGACCTATCGTAAACTGAATCAAAGAGCCAATCAAATTGCACATTTTTTAACTCAAAAAATTTGCATCCAAAAAGAAGAGTCTGTTGGAATCTTCTTCGAGCATGGAAGTGAAGCTATAGCCTCAATACTTGCTATACTGAAGTGTGGAGGAGTATACGTTCCTCTAGACATTAAAGCCCCTCTAGAAAGGTCTAGATATATCATTGAAGAATGTAAAATACGGATCATTTTATCGCAACAAAAGTACATAGAACAACTTAACGATTTACAATGGAGTACGTCTCTTGAATCTTTTTCTTGTTTTGATAAAGTTAACTTAGAAACAAAAACTCATTCGGCTGAATCTAATTTTATGGATACTCAGCTTTGGAACCAAGTTGCAGACGAAGCAGAGGACGATATTACATCAAGTGGCTGGGTTTCGAGCTATACAGGAGCACCATTCTCTAGAGAAGAAATGGATGAATATGGGCTGAATGTTTTAAACAAACTTAAACCTTTCCTCCACAACAACTGCCGTGTACTAGAAATTGGATGTGGCTCTGGATTAACAGCTTTTACAATAGCTCCCTATGTTGGTTTTTATCTTGGAACCGACCTTTCTTCTCGCATCATTGAAAAAAATCAAGATAAAGCCCAATTAAAAAAATTGCATCAACTTCATTTTTCTTGTGTACATGCGCATGAAATAGATGGACTAGAAGAAAAGGATTTTGACCTTGTCATTATTAATAGTGTTATTCATTGCTTTCCTGGACTCAACTATTTCAAAAATGTTTTAGAAAAATCTATTCAGCTTTTAAATTCAAATGCGGTCATATTTTTAGGAGACTTATTGGACTTTGATAAAAAAGAACAATTAAAAAGTTCTTTACATAAGTTTAAAGAAAGCCCACAAGCTCAGGGTCTTCGAACAAAACTCAATTGGGAAAAAGAACTCTTTATTTCAAAAGATTTTTTAAGCCATTTAAGAGGGCTATTTAACGAAATTACTCATGTTAAGTTCTCCTCTAAGGAACATTCTATCAAAAATGAGTTGACTCGTTTCCGTTTTGATACTCTTTTAGAGATCGATAAAAATAGTACGTCCCTATTCCCCACCTTCAAAAAACAATATAATGCATTTGAGTTAGAAAAATACTCAGATGAAAATTTAGACCTCAATATATCAGATAGAAATTTAGCCTATATTCTTTTTACTTCAGGGTCTACAGGCTCACCTAAAGGAGTTTTAGTCGAACACCATTCTCTTCAAAACTATATGAACTGGGCTATTAGTTTCTATAAGCTAGAAAAACCGTGTTTTCCACTATATTCATCACTTAATTTTGACTTAACTGTAACCAGTATTTTCTTACCCATTTTATCAGGTGGCCACATCAGCATTATCAACGGAGAAATTGATGAAGTCATTGACTCTTTGGAAAAAAATAAAGACAGCAACATTATTAAAATCACTCCAACTCATTTGAGTTTGATTTCAGAAAAAAAATATAAACTGCCCTCTATCAAAAAATTTATTTTAGGAGGAGAAGCCTTTTATACACAGCAAGCTATAGATTTAATTGAAGCCTCTCCCCAAGCTTTATCCATCTTTAATGAATATGGTCCAACAGAAGCAACAATAGGCTGCATTGCTCATGAATGGCACCTTAATGAAAAGACAGGGCCTGTCCTTATTGGCAGTCCTATTTCAAATTGTACAGTCCACATTTTGGATGAGAATAAAATGCCTGTACCTATTGGGGGCGTAGGAGAAATTATTATAGAAGGAAGTTGTCTTTCCAGGGGCTATCTCAACAATAATGCACTATCTGAGAAAAAATTCCCCATAAACTCCATCTCAGGTAATAAAACATATCACACAGGAGATCTAGCTCAGTACCTACCTAGTAAAAAAATACTCTATTTAGGCAGAAAAGACAGACAGGTAAAAATCAAAGGTCACAGGATTGAGCTTGATGAGATTGAAAGCTGTCTATTAGGGCACTCATGTATCAAAGTTTGCATTGTGGCGATGAAGAACAATTCTGAAAATGAACCTATTCTACACGGCTACTACTTTGCCGATGTTGAGCTCTCCTCTGAAGGAGTTCGTGAATTTTTATCAGAGTTGCTCCCTACGTATATGATCCCAACAGCTCTGATCCAACTTAAAAAATTGCCTGTGAACCAAAATGGTAAAATAGATCTCAAACTTTTAGAAGCTTTTAAGTCTCAAGACAAAAAAAAGATAGAGCCACCTCTAAACTCTTTAGAACACTCATTGCATGAAATATGGTCTCGCGTTCTTAACATTGCAAAAGACAAGCTAAGTGTATGTGATGATTTCTTTGACCTTGGAGGAGACTCCATTATGGCAATGAGAATTTTACCTCAAGTTAAAAAGGCGGGGCTTACTCTTTCGATAAAAGAAATTTTTCAATATAGAACAATCAGGGCGTTATGCGCACAAACTTTTACAGCAACAACAGACGAGCCTATATCAGAAATTAACGAGCATTCATCTTTTAATTTTTCTCCTGCTCAACAGTGGTTTTTAGATCTAAAATTACAGCATAGCAACTATTTTACAATGGCTTATCTCTTTAAAGTGCCTGAAAATATAAATTTAGATTTGCTGAATAAAGCTTTTTTTAAGTGTTTTGAGCACCATGAAACACTTCGTTTGATCTTCAAAAACAATACTCAAGAATATTGCTCTATTTCAGACCTCAGCTTTAAAATTGAAACCTATGACATAAGTCATTTAGATTCAGAAAATCAACAAAAAGCAATTTTAAAAAGGACTTCTGAAATCCAAAGTAGCTTCAATCTCTTAGCTCCTCCTCTATTAAAGGCCGCGCTCTTTAACCTTGGAAACAACGAGAAAAGACTATTTCTAACGCTACATCATATGGTCATAGATGGGGTCTCTTGGAGAATTTTACTTGAAGATTTAACAAATTTATATACCTCTTCCCTAACTTGCAAGCTACCCAGTAAAACTAAAACTTTTGAAGGATGGGTTAAAGCTTTAGAACAACAGCAAGATATTACTAAACCATTACCGTGGACTAGAATCAATCCAACTATTCTTCCCAAACTATCTCAAACAAAGTCCTGTTTAATTGGAGAAACAGAAGAAGAGTTTATTCGGCTCTCAAAGGAAAATACAGCTACGCTAATTTCAAATGCTAAATCTTTTCATCAAGCGAATATCAACGAATTGCTTCTTGCTTCTTTAATGCTTTCAATTAATGAAACCTTTGGTTTTAACAAAATACTGATTAACCATGAGGGACATGGAAGAACTGCATTAGAAGATTTCGATGTGACTCGAACATTGGGTTGGTTTACAACTATTTACCCTATTTTACTTGAAAAAGAAGCTTCTCCCTCTCTTACCCTAAAGAAAATCAAACAGAACCTTGAAGAATTCAGCCAATATGATCTCTTATATTGTGTTCAAAGGTATCTGTTTAATAACTCTCATTTTAGAAATTTTAACCCTGAAATACTTTTTAATTATTTTGGTCGTTTTGATAATGATCTATTATTTCAAGAAGGGGATCAATTGTTTGAAAATAGCACTGAGGCTATCGCTTCTACTTCACATCAAGCAAATCTACAACCTTACCTAATAGAAATTAATTCGATTATTATAGAAGACCAGTTACGAGTGTCTATTATTTACAACAAAACAGACCTTGAAAGAAACACTTTTGTGAAATGGAAAGAATCCTTCAGAAAACAGATAAGCAACTATGTTTCTGAAAAAGAAAAATGCTTATTAATTTAATCTAGATCAAATTTTCTAGAACGCAAAGATAGTGAATTATATGCCTAAATTTAAAAACGATGAAATACAGTTTAAAAAACTAGAAGAAGTCAATAAAGAAGAATTGATGGATTTAATGAACAACCCCTTAGTTCGGAGACAACTTCCTCTTGCTAAAGAGGCTTTTGATGAAAATGCCTACAAAAAATTCATACGAATTAAAAATAATTTATGGATAGAGCATGGCTATGGGCCGTGGGCTTTTTTTATTAACCAAAAATTTGCCGGCTGGGGAGGCTTACAATATGAAGAAGGTGACCCCGATTTAGCTTTAATTCTTCATCCAAAGTATTGGGGTGCTGGGAAAAGTATTTACAAAAAAATTATTGCAAAAGCCTTCAATGAAATGGGGTTTGAGTCAATCACTGCTCTACTCCCTATTTCGAGAAAGCACGATAAAGCTTTGCTACGCCTAAATTTTAAGCCAGACGGGCAAACTACTCTAGAGAATGAATTGTTTATTCGCTTTAGGCTCAACGCGCATTACTTCTCAGAAAAACATCTACACAGGGGGGGGGAATGCTGAGAACAATAGCTAATACATTGAGTTCAGGTTCGCTGCCCACAAGAGCCTTCTCTAGAACTACACTATCTGCAGGGAAACCAGTAGCTCAAATCACATCTCGTGCATACGGACGTTTATGTTCGATTTTTTATCAACTAGATAAGCCAGATGCTTCTCCAGAATCCCTGGACTATTATACCTCCCAAGCCAAAAAAGCAGGAGGCAGAATACTTGAACCTATGTGTGGAACAGGCCGCTATTTAGTCCCTATTGCAGAAGAAGGCTACAATATCACCGGCTTTGATGCTTCAAGAGAGATGCTCCAAAAGTGCAGGAAAAGATGTGTAGAAACAGGGACCAATCCAAGTTTATCTGTCGCTTCATTTGAGACATTTTTAACGAAGCATCAATTCAGCTTAGTTTTTATTCCAACCAGCTCTTTCTCTCTTTTGACCACATTAGAAAAAGTTTCTAGATCTCTGAAAGTAATTAGAAAATGTTTAGAGCCACAAGGTAGATTTATTTTTGAAGTAGATACTCTGACCTCCAGGGATCAACCCGAAATGAATTGGAGGAATCGATCTGTGCGCTTAGATAATCATTCAAAAATTAATCTACACTCAGCATCTGTATTTAGTCCTGTTTCTAGGATTCAAAGAACTTTTTGTAATTATAAGCTCAAGGTTAATGGAAAAACTATCGCAGAGGAAAATGAGTATTTAGATGTACGTTTATATCAACCCGGTGAACTCCTTCCACT
The DNA here is from genome assembly GCA_022601335.1 of Chlamydiota bacterium. Classification (GTDB taxonomy): domain Bacteria; phylum Chlamydiota; class Chlamydiia; order Chlamydiales; family JAAZZY01; genus JAJACV01. Next base: position 22,272 of record JAJACV010000001.1, read on the forward strand.
CTTGACAGAACACCGCTTTAAAGTACTCAATCAACTTGCTCCTTACTCAAAGGAACAACCTATTGCTGGTGCTGAAACCCTCTTATATGAATGCCAAAGAAATGATTAATATTTTTCATAAATTACTATTGTAATGAAGATTAAACGCCTAGCCTTATATTTAATATCTACCTTTCTTTTGCTACTCATTCTTGTATTTTTTGTCCTTAGAGGAAGCCTCCCCATTTTATCTGGAACTAGAGTTGTAAAAGGGCTCAGTCATAATGTCTCTATCGACCGAGATAAACACTCAATTCCAACCATCAAAGCAGAAAATCGTAATGACGCTTCTTTTGCCTTGGGATTTTTACATGCCCAAGAACGTTTTTTTCAAATGGATCTTATGAGAAGAATGGCAGCAGGAGAGCTCTCAGAATTATTTGGGAGAGTTGCTATTGAAACTGATAAGAAAAAACGTTTACACAGACTTAAGGCTCAGTCTGAAAAAACCTGGTCTCTCTTATCTTCGCATGAACAGACTCTTTTACACTCATATACAGAAGGAGTAAACTCAGGTCTTGATGCAATGCAAACAAAACCATTTGAATACTATGTTTTGGGAGCTAAACTACTGCCTTGGAAAAAAGAGGATTCTATACTCGTGGGGATGAGCCTATTTTTTGAACTACAAGACTCTGTAGGAGCGTTGGATTGGACAAGAGGGATTTTGAAAGCCTACCTCCCCTTAGAAATCTATATATTTTTTACTCAAAATAGATCTATTTGGGATGCTCCTCTTGGTGCTGAACCACAGTTACCTCAACAAATCCCTCCAAAAAAATGTTTTGAATATCTTCAAGAGCCTTTATCAAAAGAAATTACATCCTGTAATATCAAAAACTTACCTCGCTCGAAAGGGAGCAATCAATGGGCTGTTGGACCGAATTCTACTGAAGAAAAAATCCCCTTTTTAGCTTGTGATATGCATCTTAATCTCTCCGTTCCTAATATTTGGTATCGTGCCAGCCTACATTACAAAAATGCAAATAAGGATATAGTTCGAGTACATGGCATCAGCCTTCCAGGGACTCCCCTAATAGCTGCAGGCAGCAATGAGCACATTGCTTGGGGTTTCACTAACGCCTACATCAATACAACAGATTTGGTTATTTTAGAAAATGACTCCTCTAAAAGCTTTGACTACTTAACTTCTGAGGGGCCAAAACTCTTTGAAGAAATATATGAGCAGATTAATGTAAAAGGTGCTAACCCTATAGATTATAAAATAAATTGGAGTCAATGGGGCCCTATTCACCCTGAAAGATTTTTAGGACAAAATATCGCTATAAAATGGATAGCTCATGACCCTGGTTGCTTTAATTTTCTTTTGATCAACTTAGAAACAAGCAGCAGAGTCTCTGATGTTCTTCAATCTCATGGAATTATTCGATTACCTGCCCTTAATTTGATGTTAGCAGATAAAAAAGGACACATTGGCTGGAGCTATCTAGGCTCTATACCTAAAAGATTAAATCAAGTCCCAGAGGTTCCTGTTTCTTCGCTAGAAAAAAATGCTACTTGGACGTGCTGTTGGGAACAAACTGATTTCCCTCAAATCATAGATCCTCCAAAAAACTGCCTTTGGACTGCAAATAATCGTGTTCTTCTCGATCCTCTTCTTGGAAATGATTATTTAAACTCAATTAGAGCATATCAAATTAAAAAGAGATTATTTGCTTCTGACCAGCATACTATGAACACAATGCATGCAATTCAATTGGACGATAAGGCTTATTTTTTTGAACGCTGGTTTGACTTACTTAAATCCTCATTAAATATAGAAAATGCTAGACACGCTCAATTACTATCCATACTTAAAAAATGGGATCATCACTGTAAAGCTGAGTCTGAGGGTTATTTTTGGATAAGGAAATTTAGAGATTGTGTTATTAATAGAACATTAACACATTTTTTAGCCCCTTGCCTTGCTGCTTATCCTAATCTACAATTAGAGCTGCTAGATTTTGAAGAACCTGTCTTTCTTATTGTCTCTGAACAACCTGAGTATTTAAACCCGCCTACATGTAATTCTTGGAATCTGGAACTTAGTGATATTATTGACCAGGTGTTAAGAGAAAATGCTTCCCAGTTAAAAGGCAATCAAAAATGGGGTAATTGGAATATTTCACAAATAAAGCATCCTCTTGGAAACTCTCTGATGTTTTTTAATTCTATAATAAATATGAAAGAGCAACCCTTATCTGGTGATTATTATGTTCCAAGACTTGCATCTCCAACTGAAGGAGCTTCTATGAGGTTCCTCGTCTCTCCCGGGGCAGAACAAAATGGCATTTTGAATATGCCTTGTGGACAAAGCGGCCATCCCCTATCTCAATTTTACAGAGACCAATATAAACTTTGGCTTCAAGGGAAAGCTATGAATCTTCTACCTGGAGAAACACAATATAATCTCAAACTAATCAAATATTCAAAAGAATGTTCTTAAAAGGGGTATGACAAGCAATGGAACGGAAAATTACTATAAGAGTTGTTAGTTGTTTATAATCAATATGATGGAAGCATTTCGATCCTCTTTTTCAAAACTTCTTCAGTTTATTTTTTGTAAAATAGATATTTGCTCGGCAAGCCAGCTAAATGCATCTTGAATAACATCAGGTTTCTTTCTGACATAGTGCTCCATACCATCTATTCTAAAGTAAGTAATAGGAGCATTTGCTGCTAAAGCTTTTTGAACAAATTGGTCACACGATTCTATCGTGCTATCTTTTGTTCCATTAACAATTAAAAAAGCAGATTTAATTTTACCATAGTCAGTTGCTGGCTGTTGTAGAGGATCTGAGTGATACAAATAGCTCATTCCTCCCATCCACTGTTCAGAAGATGGATTTTTTGCAATTAACTTAATGAGAGAATCAAATTCATCACGAGTATATTGTGTCAATAGTACGCTAGTTGAAGTATATTCAGGGCTGAAGTAAAATTAATCCTCTTGAATTCCCTAAAAACAGATTCTATGAAAAAAATTGCCATTATTGGAGTTCCTGCCTCTGGAAAAACAACCTTGTCTGTGCGTCTTGCAGCAGCTTTAAAGCTCCCTGTTTATCACCTAGACCTTGATTACTGGCTACCTGGAGATATAAAAAGAAATAAAGATCAATTCCTGAAAATACAACGGATGCGGGTCGACGAAAACTTATGGATTATTGAAGGTTGCGGATCTTCTTCATTTGAAATGCGCTTTGCTAAAGCGGATACTATTATTTACCTAAATCTTCCAAGATTAGTTTGCATTTGGAGACTATTGAAACGCTTTTTAACTGAGCGGGATAAACATCCTGACACTCCTGAAGGATGCTTAAAAGTGTTTAATTGGGAAACAATTAAATATATATGGTCTTTTGAGACACGAAAAGGTCCTAAAATAAGAGCTCTTAAAAACAAATACTCTATAAAGAATTACCATGAAATTAAAAACGCTAAACAGCTCAAACAACTTCTAAATCTTCTTCAATAATAGCTGCTACGTTTGGAATTCCTCCTTTTATTCTTCTCATTGCCCTCTCCTTGTTTATAAGGTAGTATACAATGTTAACTCTTATTTTTAAATTCTCTCAGGCGGTAAGATATTGACTACAATTTCATTTCACTAAAAATAGCGCTGCCTTATATATGTAAAAAGACATTATTTTATTTTGAAGGTCTTCTTTATGATTAAGCTTCTCTCTTTCCCCCTTTTACTCACTTTAACAACCTGTTATTTACAAACTGCTACTTGGGATGGAGGAGCAAACGCTGATTGGAACACACCTAGTAGCTGGGAAGGTAGAACGGTACCCACAAATCTCGAGACCGCTAATTTCACAACTCCCGCAACAATTTCTGCAACAGGTGCCGATATCACAGTTAGGAAGATTGTAGTGCCCGCCGATTCAACAACAACCAGTTTAATTCTTGGACAAGCTGGAGGATCACTAACCCTATTCCCCTCTAATGTCCCCTCTATAGTAGCTGAAAATCCAAACACCACAATAACTGTTCCCTCAGAACTGCTCACTCCAGGATTCACAGGGTTACTGATAGAGGAAACATCCACCATTACGCTCGACAAATTAACAACTGGGAATAGTTTTTTAGGAATAGGAAATCAGACTTCAAATGGCACTTTACCAGCAGGTACTGCTATTATTCGAGAATTTGGAAGTGATGGAAATGAAGAAGACGCTAGAATAGGTTTATTTCAAAATCCAACCGTTCTAATTCAACCAAATACTCCTGGTTTATCTGATACATACAACGCATTAATTTTTGGGGTTGGTTCCTTAAATTACAGCCCCGATGCTGCAAATACTTCGCTCTCTTTAGGAGGCGTTTTAACCTACTCAGGAAATACAACGCTTAGTGGTGGAACACTGACTTTAAGCAATTTTCCACTCTCTCCACAGATTTTACTTACAGATGATGCAACGGCTCAGCTAACTATCAATTCTGCTAACAACAACCCCTCTTACAACGGAACCATCACATCCATTGCTGGAATAGGGGGCGCCACTTTTGAACTAACATCTGCTGCGGAGGATTCATTTACTCTTGGGCTCAATACATTTCAATATACAGGCCCTTTTAATATTACTGGAAACGCCAATGTATCTTTAACTGCAGGTACAGCAGATAATATAAATACGGTTTCCGCCTCTCAAGTAACTCTTTCAGGGACAAATCCAAGACTGAACACATTCGCAAACACTGTTTTTTCAGGAAATGTTACCGTTAACAGCGGACAATTTAAATTAAATGAAGATTCCGGAACTCTTAGTATTGAAGGAAATTATATTCAAGGCACAGAAGGAACCCTTTATTACTCTGTTGGACCTGACCCTGTTACATCTGATCTTAGCGCCACAACTTTGAATGTTACGGGCGATGCCACTTTAAATGGAACGATAACCATTTCTAGTGCTTTTGGGGAAAGTGGAATCACTGCCGGCTCAAAGACAATTCTAACCTCCAGGTCTACTACAGGCGCTTTTTCAGAGTTAACCGCTACTCAGTTTGCAGACAACGCTTTCGCTGTTTCCTATTCAGAAAATAATGTTATTTTACATATAAATCAAACAATCCTTCCGACTCGAGTTGTCCCCACATCTTCTCCCAATCAGGTTACAGAAGTAAATGAATTATTAAACGACAATTTTGATTTGCTAACACAAGGAGAAAGCGCCTCGTGGTATGATCAACTGAATGCCCTCCCAACATCCTCTTATCAAGAAGCCGTGGATGCCATTAGCTCTAAAGTTGAAAATGGGGATTTAGATATCCGATACCGCCTAATAAACAATAATGCACAGGTTGCTGATATTTTAGACAGGCAATACAAAGACACTGTCCGCGAAATGAGAAACAACAGTCCCTATGAAACACCTTGTTTTGCAGAGCAAAATACAGGCTTCTTTATTCAGCCCTTTGGAAATATTTGGCATCAAATGAAAACAACCAAGAGAAGAAGCTTTAAATCAGGTTGCTATGGGACAGCTTTGGGTTGGGATCAGGTCATTGCTAATAATTTTATCTATGAAGCTGGAGTTGCCTACTCACATTCAAATTTATCGGTAAAAAAAGCGCCCAGTCACAATGTTCGATATAGTTCTATTTATGTTTCTCCCGCTTTTTTTGGATGGTTTAACTCTCGGGGATACGCAAACTTGATGGCTACTGGAACCGTTAGTTTTTTTAAGTATTCACGAGTGATTTCTTATCCTGGTGTAAGACGTGTACCCACAGCTAAATATAATTCTTATGAAGTTTTAGTAAGAGCTGACGGCGGCTATCGCATTCCGATTTTTCAAAGCTCTTGGTTTCAACCTGAGGCAACTGTGAATTTTGAAACCATTTTTACAGATGCCTATAAAGAAACAGGAGCTGGAACCATGGGCTTTCAGCAAAAGAAAACAACAAACTACCTTTTAAACCCAAGAATTCGTTTTCGTATAATTTGGGAAACTTTAACAGATAATTTTTGTTTTGCTCCCTCTTTTTATACAGGGTGGCGCTCCTTTATTTCATTAAATGACCCTGAAACATCCGTTCGTTTTGAAAATGTACCTTCATTGGCCTACGTAAACATCTCGGGTTATAAAGAAATGATCAATCAAATTGTTATTGGGACTGAATTTTATATGAAGCGATTAGAAAAATTTGATTTAAAAGCAGATGCGGAGGTCGATCTTTTAAATCAAATTCAAAACTACAAGTTCGATGTGAAATTTGAATGGTTTTTCTAAGATTAACAGAAACATTAAAAACAAACTTTGGTAAATTATGTCTAAGCACTCAGTTTTTTTATTTTCTTTGCATCTTCTAGCTTCTCTCTACATGCTAGGCATCATTTGGTTTGTACAAATTGTTCATTATCCTATGTTCACTTTTTTAAACAATGACTCCCCTCTTGACCCCCATAAATTTCACTCAAAAAGAACAAGCTACTTAGTTGTACCCGCAATGATTATAGAATTAGGTACGGTTATTTGGCTACTTTTCAGACCTTATCCGAATTTATTTACAGTTATCATTCTTCTTTTAATGACGCTGGCACCACTTATCACAACTTTTGTTTTACAGGTTCCGGTACATAAAAAGCTCGGGCAGGAAATGAATCAATCTATGATTAATAAGCTGACTCATTCTAATTGGTTAAGGACATGGCTTTGGACCATTAAAGCTATTTATTTATTCGCTTTAGTTTGGATTTTGCTTAAAAGATAGCCAAGGTCTGATAACACTTAAGGGTTAATTAACAATTACAATTAGATATTTTGTATTCGAGAATATTAATGACAACTCTATGACATAAGCTCTAAGAATCCGTACAAGTATATTCGATAGCCATCACTCCAACTCTTCTTGTTAATCCAGCAAGAGCTCCAAAGAGAACAGCTTTGCCTATCATCGACACACAATTCGGTTCGTTCAAGGCTGCTGAAGGAACAAACAAAGGAAGTAGCCAACTAGCTTCTACGGCACTTCTAGCCTTGCTCTTAAGCGTTGTAGTAATTACGGCAGCCACAGACCCAAGTTGAAGCCCCATCATTCCTCCCTCCAAAGCCGAGGTAGACAGGTCAGGAAAGCCTAAATAGTCTACGGATAACTTCCCCAACCAGTTTACAATATTAATAGCAGATCCAAGGCAAGCAAAGCCAGCTCCAAAGGTTAAAGAATTTTGTAATAGGTGAGTTTGGGTATGTCTAGGGTTACTTTCTATCACGTTCAACGCCTTAGAGATTAAGTACCCTCCAGCTACCCCCACTTCAAATCCTGTCATTGCACCTTGAAAAGCGTGGCACCAAAACTGTCCCTCTAAATCCATCTTTGGAGAACATACATTAGGAGTCATATTTCCCTCTTTTTTGGGATACATTTTAAAATATTTTTTCATTATTTTCAAATACTTTTTAATGAAAAACAAAACAGATACATTATTTAATTACATTTAACATATTTAACATAATAAGTTACTATATAGTTAAACTATTTAAAATACTTTTAACTTATATAAATTAATGATTCAGAATTCCTGTTGGATAGCTCCGGGTAGTATGGAAAACGGCTATGGACGCGTAGATGTTCAATTGCTAAATAAAGCGTTAGAAAAGCTAAACTCAAATCACCCGAAGGGGGTTTATTTTGACCCTGCTCAACTTTCTTACCAGGTATCTGGCGGAGTTTGCTCAGCCCATTCTTTAGGCTTTATTAATGGACTTCTTGTAGAAAATAAAAAACCTCTTCACCAAAGAGTTTTAAATTCCGCAAAGAATTACAAGAGATCTAATATAGAGCTTAGAACTCACCAAGCAGCTCTCAATTGCATCTCCAAAGTAAATTCTCAGGAACCTGAAGATTTTATGAAGGCTAAAGTAGAAGCTTTAGTTTCCCTATATAATTTAGAAGTCAACTTTGCATCTAAGGATGACCTTTATCTTAAGAATACCAACTCAACTAGCCTTGCAAACAGAGCAGATTTTTACAATGTTGTCGAAAGCCTACCAGAGGGAATCTTTTTAATTAGAGCTATAGCTAAAAAGGACAACCATAAAGGAGAATATTACGGTCATTCAATGGCTTATATTAACGACCCCAGTGGACAGTATTTTTTCGATCCTACACATGGCTGCTCTCAAATAGCGAGTAAAGAAGTTAAAGAAAAGCTCTACGAGTATGTTGCAACACAATGTGACAGTTGGGGATTAAACTACCCTCGATTTTACAGATTAAACCTTCAGGAGAATTTTAATGAGTAGCATTTATAACTTAGGTCAATCTGTATACAACTATTTTTACCCTCCAAAAGACTTACAAATTATAGCTGTGAAAAATGAGTTGGCGTACTTTAAAGATCTACCTTATTTCTCTTACGAAGCACAAGATGATCTTCAGGAACACAAAAAAATCATCCAAGAGAATCCTCAAAATTTTGAAGACTTTCTTCTTTCATTTTTCAGCAATCCATATCTTTTTAGAGAATACCTTGATTATTTGATAGATAAAAACTTAGTTTCCAGATCAACACCAAAACTTTTACCCTATATTGACTGTTTGCATTCAACACCAAGGCTTCCTCAAATTTTAGAAATTCTACAAGCTCATCCAGAAATTCTTACAGATCCTGAATCAAACACTCTATCTGTTAAATTAGTTTCAAAACATGTGCTTGAAAAATTAAATAATTGCTACGGAAGCTACACTGTAAACCAAGATGCTTTACTCAACATTTTCCGTTTTATTGACAATACAACAGGAAACATATTTACCTTTTTTAAGAATAATGGAAACGTAGATCTAGACTTTTCTGACTTTATAGATACCGTTACTTTAAATCTATTCATATCTACTTATTCAATATTATGAATAGCACGTAGGCCTAACAGCTCTTCCTACGTATTCGCCAGAAGGAATTGCACCTTCAACTATCGTGTGTTTTTGACTATCCTTTGAGGTTCTTATTGCAAGATAGTGCATGAAATATGCAGCTCTCTCTTTCTTCAAAACCT
>JAJACV010000010.1 GCA_022601335.1 Chlamydiota bacterium
AGTAAAAAAAGGCAACAGAACGATCCACAAATATAATAAATAGATCGAATTGTGTTTTAAGTTTAAAATCTTTATTATTTCTTAATAATACAGAAATACTATTGAATTCTTTTATATTACAGTAGGAAATCTAATGGAATTTACGAGGCCCATTTTATCAAAGTCATATGAAAATACTGAACCCAACATTGGTTTAGGAAAAGATTACTTCGTTGTAAATGCTATTAGAAATTTCTTGTGCATTCCTAGCAAAATCTATTATTGGGATCCTGCATACGCCTCAGGGTGTGTTTCAGATCAAACCACTAAACGCGTATCTGATTATCTCCAATTTAACGAACTGCCTGAAATCAAAGTTTCAATAAATGAATATGCACCTCTATCGAACGCATATCGATGTATGACAAATCCAAAAACAAGTCTATTAAGCAAGCTGACCCTAGGATTCTATTCTAGCGCTCTTTACGCTCTTTCTATTCCCAAGTTAACAGGTTTATTCTACATAGACACCTATGACTATGCATCAAATACAGTTCACCTGTTCTCTGATAAGCCTGATGTGGCTCTCTTTTTAGCTGCTAGAGCACATTATGAAACCGATTCAGACAAGAGCATCTACCGTGCATTCTTTAACAAGAATTCAGTTTTGAAACATGAAACCTGTTCTCAGCAAATGGAATATGTATTAGATTATTTAAGGGAGATTAAAGCTCCGTTAAGCGAAATTAGAGCTGCCCGCAGGAATATCAGTGACTTTTATAGAAGAGAACTCCATGATCCTGCCGCTTCGGCATTGGAACAATATAATGAATTATTTAATTTTTGAAACTAGTAGCTCACGCGGTCTCGTTTCTATCTTAGATGGAGATCGTGTTTTGACGCGTATTGAAGTCCCTTTTGGAGTCAGAGAGTCTGCAGAACTCGTTCCTGTTTTAGAACAGGCACTTAAAAAGCACTCTCTTTCTTTAAATGATTTTAAAAATATCATTTTAGGTATAGGCCCGGGATCTTTTACCGGTTTGCGAATAGGGGCAAGTGTTGCAAAAGCGCTCTCGTTTGCTAAAAAAATTCCTATTATAGGCATTTCTAGCCTTAAAACTTTTGATCCTCTAATAGAAGGTCCTTTTGGGATTTTACTAGATGCCAAGCTTCATGGGATTTACTTACAAAAAGGGATAAAATCTAATGATAGAATTTACTATGAGGAAGAAGCTAAGCTATACTCACCTGAAGCTCTTGTTGACGAGATTCAGAATTTACCCCTATTAATGTCTTCACAGATAGCACCCTTAGATATAAAATTAAAAGGCACCTCATTTGACACGAAGAAGCTGAAAGAGAGCTCTCCGAGTCCCATTCAAATGCTCTATCAGGCACTTCAACAACCTGTTAAAAATCACAGGCAAGCCCAGGATCTACTGGACTTAAACTACTTTGATGCAAAAGAGTCGTAGATATCATTTGATTTTAACTCAATAAACAAGCTACAATTACCCATATAACAATTAACTAGAGGTCGAAAGTGCCAAGTGTAAAGGTCCGAATTGGAGAGCCCCTTGATAAAGCTCTACGAATACTAAAGAAAAAACTTGACAAAGAGGCAGTTATGAAAGCTGCAAAGGCGCACCGTTTCTACGATAAACCTTCTGTAAAAAAGCGTGCCAAGTCTAAGGCAGCTCTTAAATACCGTCGTTAAATCTAGCACTCATTATTTAATAGCGCTAACTTTTCATTGAAAACAATTGATTTTTAGGTTATACTCAGATCAGTATAACGAGGTAGACATGTCCGAATATTACGATTTATTAGGTGTTGTAAAAAGCGCCAGCCAGGACGATATTAAGAAAGCGTACCGAAAGCTTGCTGTTAAGTATCACCCTGACAAAAACCCCGACAATAAAGATGCTGAGAAGAAATTCAAGGCTATTTCTGAAGCTTATGAAGCTTTGAGTGACCCTCAAAAGCGCGAAGCCTACGACCGTTTTGGCAAAGACGGAATGCAGGGTTTTGGAGCTGGGGGTGGTGGAGCCCATGGTGGATTTTCTTCAATGGACGATGCTATGCGTACTTTTATGGGAGCCTTTGGTGGTGGAGGTGGAGGCGACTCCATTTTCGACTCACTTTTTGGTTTTGGTGGAGGTGGCGGACAAGGCGGAGCCCAGTCTTTCAAAGGAGCTAGCAAAAAAACTGCGGTAACTATTTCCTTTCAAGAAGCTGCTAAGGGTGTTGAGAAAGAAGCCATGATTAATCGAGCTGAGAGCTGCAAACAATGTAGTGGATCAGGGGCAAGTTCACCAAGTGCTATCAAGCAGTGTTCTCAGTGTGCTGGATCAGGACAAGTCTATCAAAGTCGTGGTTTTTTCAGTATGTCAGCTCAATGTTCAGCCTGCCATGGTAATGGAAAAGTTATTACAGAGCGTTGTAAAGAGTGTCATGGTCATGGACAAACCAAATCAAAACAAAAAATTAAAATTGTTATTCCAGCCGGTGTAGACAATGGCATGACTCTAAAGATGCCAGGTTATGGAGATGCTGGAGAATCAGGTGGTCCTGCGGGCGATCTTTATGTGGAAGTTAGAGTCAAGGCTCATGACTTTTTTGAAAGACATGGTGATGATATTCTCATAGACTTACCGATTACTTTCCATGAAGCTTCATTAGGTTGCAAAAAAGAAATTCCAACTCCTTTATCTGGAAACATACGTATTTCAATTCCTGAAGGAACTCAAAGCGGAAAAACGCTTCGTGTAAGAAAAGAGGGTTTTCCTAATGTCCACGGTCAAGGAAAGGGAGATCTTTTAGTACATGTTTCCGTGGAAACCCCTACGAATCTTACAGGTAAGCAAAAAGAGCTTCTTCATGAGTTTGCGAAGTTAGAAACTCCAAAAAACCATCCTAAGAAGCGTTCTTTTTTAGATAAAGTGAAAGTTTTTTTTTCAAGCATCTAATTACCCCCTCTTCTCTCTTTGTAAGACGTTTAAAGAGCGCTATCAAAACGGTGCGCTCTCATCTTAATAGCACAAATCATAGTCATTGAAAGACTATTTGTGTGTCTCCATAAGCTCTTTGGCCTGTTTATCTGAAAGCCATTCTTTATGCATAAATAAGTATTCAAATTGAAAGCGAGAGCGTTTTTCATCAACAACTTCATTAAGATTTTTAGATTGATCATAAAAATAACCAAAGTGTGGAATATTGAGTTCAAGAAGTTTAACTTCCATTTGCTCTAAGTTAAACAGACTATCATCCACAAAAACAATTTGATTGGGTCGAAACTTAATTTCTTTGAGAAATGTGGATAAAACTTCTGCTTTAGAAAAGCCTCCTGAAAAAAGAACTCCTTTTGTAAAAATTGGTTTTGGAATTCTGGATCCTTTTTGAAGATCTATTTGAAATCTACCCAAGTTTTTAAATGTTTTTTCGAAATCTATATCCAGCTCTGCAAGATGGTTTAATCTCCATGCCTCAAAATTTTTGATAGCGCCGAAAGGTTTTGTCGGACAGCTTGTCAAAGCAATGACTTTAATATTCTTCTCTTGAAGCTTTTTTATTATTTTTGGAATATTGTTTTCAGTGAGCACTTTTTTTGCTTTTAAAAGAGGAAGACTCAGAGTCTTTGATATTTCGACTTTTTCTTTTTCTGAACATGCTTTGGAATAATATTCACTAAATATTTGAAATTTAAGAGGATCTCCTTGAGGCTTTAAAATTAGATCTTCATCTGTAAAAATGACTTCATCAACATCAAATACCACAAGAGCCTTTGAATCTAATTTACTTAAAGTATCCTGTATCTCTTTAAAACTCGAAACGTTTTCAATACTTGAAAAAAGAGACGGTATAGAGATTGTTAGAAAAAAAAGACTAAATAAGGTATTTCTAAAAGATCTTTCAAAAGTCATAAACTGTAGTTGGTAATTTTTTTTGCGCTATTTTAGAGTAAGCTGATTAAGATTTTATAAATCGTGTTTAACAAAAGGTATGAATACGTGAAATTGGTACAAGCGTCTCTTAAAGACAAGAAAAAACTTGACGCTCTTACTTGCAAGTCGAAACAGTTTTGGAATTATTCAGACACGTATATTAAGGTTTGCCTTGATCAAATTACTGTAAAAGAAACTCTTTTAAAGCAGGGAAGAATTTACAAAGCAATTGATCTACATTATGAAATTTTGGGTTTTTTTGGCCTAGATGGAGAAACTCCTATGCTGACTCTTGAGAGTTTCTAGGTCTCTCCTGATCATATGAAAAAGGGAGTTGCTAAACGCCTTTTTAATCATATGATTAAAATTGCTAAAGAGCTTTCTGCCCATAAGATTCAATGGAATTCTGATCCCTATACCGCTTCTTTTTACAAAAAGATGGGAACTAAAGAGATCGGAGAATTCAAGTACACTCTGGAAGGTAATAAGCGAGTTTTGCCTTCTTTTGAAGTAGACCTTTAAGCGTTGGAATCTGCAAAATTTTTCTCGAAACGGTTATACGCTGAAATGACAGCCTGGATTGCAGCTAATGTAATATCTTCATTGACCCCTAGACCAAAAAGAATCTTTTTATTTTTGATATTTACTTTAAGGTAAGCTACTGCTGCCACGTCTGATCCTTCCCCAAGCGAGTGCTCTTCATAAGAAAGTATATTTAAAGCGACTTTGATCTTCTTACTTAATCCTTCTATAAATGCATGTAAAATTCCTGTTCCTTCACCTTTTACCTGAATAGTTTCTCCATTCAAAGTCAAAGTAGCTTGCACTTCTTTTTTATCTTTCTCAACGGTATGAATGTGATCTAAACTGTTGAAAATAAGAGGTTCATTTCTTTCTAAATACTCATTTGAAAAGATTTCCCAAATTTTCTGGGGAGAGACTTCTACATTTTCTTTATCCAAAAAGGATTGAATAACTTTTCCAAATTCCATTTGCATCTCTTTAGGCAAACTAAATCCAAATTCTCTCTCTAAAAGGTAAACAGATCCTCCTTTTCCTGACTGGCTATTGACACGAATTATAGATTCATAGCTACGACCTAGGTCTTCTGGATCTATAGGCAGATAGGGAACTTCCCAATAACCTGTTTTAGAGGTTTTTAATGCTTTCATTCCCTTGGCTATAGCATCTTGATGAGAACCTGAAAAAGCAGTATACACAAGGTCTCCCGCATAAGGATGTCTTGGATGCACTTGCAATTTGGTACATGTTTCATAAGTTTCAACAATTTGATTTATGGGTGAAAAATTAAGCTTAGGGGAAATGCCAAGTGAAAAGAAATTTAATGCCAACGTCAGCAAATCACAATTTCCTGTTCTCTCTCCATTCCCAAATAAAGTGCCCTCAATGCGATCAGATCCTGCTAATAGAGAAAGCTCTGCTGCTGCAACGCCCGTTCCTCTGTCATTGTGAGTATGGGTACTAATAATAACTTTCTCTCTTCCGGGTAAATGCTGACACATCCATTCAATTTGATCCGCATAAACATTTGGTGAAGACATTTCTACAGTCGCAGGTAAATTTAAAATCATTTTGTGATCTATAGTGGGCTTCCACTCTTCCATGACAGCTGTACAAACTTCCAAGGCATAATTAAGTTCTGTACCTGTAAAACTTTCGGGAGAATATTGATAAATAATTTCACTCCCTTGCAAACTTGAACTTCTCTCTTTAACCCACTTCGCTCCTTGCACTGCTAGATTCAAAATAGATTGCTTATCTTTTTTAAATACAACACGTCTTTGAAGCTCAGAGGTTGAGTTATAAACATGAATGATTGCTCTTTTGACTCCTTTTAAAGCTTCATAAGTTTTTTCAATTAAAGCTTCTCTTGCCTGAGTCAAAACTTGCACCGTAACATCATCAGGAATATAATTTTCTTCTATCAATATGCGAGTAAAATCGTACTCTAACTTTGAAGCAGAAGGAAAACCTATTTCTATTTCTTTAAAGCCCATTTCCACAAGCAGCTGAAACAGTTTTAGTTTTTCCTTTAAATTCATCGGCTGAACAAGAGCCTGGTTGCCATCTCTTAGATCAACACTACACCAAATAGGAACTTTTTTAAGATGTCGACTTGGCCATGTTCTATCGGGTAAATCAATAGGGGGATAGTTTTGATATTTTTGCGTTGGATTTATAAACTTCATCCCTCTCCTCTCTTAAGAATATTCTTATTCAAAATCTACTTTAAAATGTCAATCGATTCGAATCAAACTACTTAAGTAATTTACAAATAGCATCGCCCATCTCTTCTGTAGAGACTTCCTTACATGAGCTAGTTGAAGTATAAATATCTCCAGTACGATACTGGATAGAAAGAACTTCTTCTACAGCATTAACAATGCGATCATGTTCTTTATCTAGTCCAAAAGAAATTTTAAGCATCAGAGCCGCAGACAAAATTTGTCCTATAGGATTAGCAACATTCAATCCGGCAAGATCATAGGCAGAGCCTCCAGGAGGTTCATAAAGCCCAAATCCTTCTTTATTAATAGATGCAGATGCAAGCATTCCTAAAGAACCTGTAAAAACGCTCACTTCATCTGACAAAATATCTCCGAACATATTTGGGCAAAGAAGCACATCAAATTCAGAAGGCCTCAAAATTAATTGCATAGAAGCATTATCTACCAAAAGATGTTCAAGAGTACATTCCGGGTATTCTTTGGACACCCTCGTCACGACTTCTCTCCATAGCTTTCCACATTCAAGAACATTAGCTTTATCAACACTTGTTACTTTTTTCTTTCGAGTTCTAGCTATTTCGAAGGCCCTATGCGCTATTTTTTCTATTGTACCTTCTGTGTAAAACATTTGATCAAAAGCAACCCTTTGCCCATCGATTTCTTTAGTTTCTTTCTTTCCAAAGTAAATTCCTTCTGAGAGCTCCCTTAAACAGAGTATATCAAACCCTTTCCTAATCAAACTCTCCTTAAGGATGCAGTGGTCATTTAAAGATTTAAAAAGCTTTAACGGCCGTATATTAATAAAAAAATTAAAGTGCTTTCTAAGCGCTAGAATTGAGTTTATTTCACAGCCACTCCACTTTGGATGATCAGCTTCTTCAATAGGCCCACCAACCGATCCAAATAATATGGCTTGGGAATTCTCGCATATTTTAATTGTTTCTTTTGGTAGGTGTGATTTTGTTACTTGCCATGCACTGCCTCCAACCAACCCCTCTTCAAAAGAAAATGAAATATCCGATTTTGATTCGAGAGTTTTTAAGACTTTTATTGCTTCATCCATGACTTCAGGGCCAATTCCGTCTCCTGCCAACACTGCAATTTTATAATTCACTTGAATCCTTGTCTAGGGTTTGAATAGCATCAATTGAAAATTTCGGTGGATGCTTTTTGAAGTAAGCTTTTATTTTTTCTTCTTTTGACCTTAAATAATCTAAATCGTCCATTTCATTTAACAAACACTCTTTTCTATAAGGGCTAATATCAAATATGAAGACATCTCCATTTGGCAATAAAACGCTTTGATCTTTCAGATCTATATCGACTAAATAAGAGTCATGTTTCTCTTCTTCATCAAAAATAGTTTGAATGATTTTCTCGGGTAAAATGATTGGTAAAATCTGATTTTTTAGTGCATTGCTATAAAAAATATCCGCAAAGCTAGCAGCTAAAATAGCATGAAATCCATAGTCGGCAAGAGCCCATGCTGCATGCTCTCTCGAACTACCGCATCCAAAATTGCTGCCTGAAACAATAATTTTAGCTTTTTGATATTTAGGTAAATTCAGAGGAAAAGCAGGGTCGGATACTTTTAATCGTTGAAAGAGATGCTCACCTAACCCCTCTTTTGTTGTCGTTGTTAAAAATTGAGCAGGAATAATAACATCCGTATCTATATCTGAAATATTTAAAGGAACCACTTGAGAGTGCAACTTTCTCATATAAGGACTCCTCTCACATCAACTATTTTTCCTGCAATAGCAGCTGCAGCAGCCATGATTGGACTCATTAAATGCGTTCTAGCTCCGGGTCCTTGGCGCCCAATAAAATTGCGATTACTTGTACTTGCACAACGCGCTTTTGGAGGAATTTTATCCTCGTTCATAGCAAGGCAACTACTACATCCGGGATGTCTAAACTCAGCACCTGCTTGAACAAAAATTTCAATGAGCCCCTCTTTTTCGGCTTGATGATGCACATTCTCTGAACCTGGAACAACATAAACAACGACATCTTTGGCGACTTTCTTACCTCTCATTATCTCTGCTGCGGCTCTTAAATCAGAGATTCTAGCATTCGTACACGATCCAATAAAAACATAATCTATTGGGAGATTTAAAAGAGGAAGGCCGGGTTCTACACCCATATATTCCATAGCTCTTTGAGCTAAAGCTCTTTCTTTAGAGTGAAGTTCTGCAATGAGGGGTACTTTTCCCTCTATGGTACTCGATTGACCCGGGTTCGTGCCCCACGTCACCATCGGAGCTAAATCTGTAATATCCACCTCCACCTCTCTGTCAAAATGTGCTCCTGGATCCGAGCGTACACTTTTAAAATATTTTAATGCCTCTTCCCATTTGTTCCCTTTGGGAGCTGCGTCTGTATGTTTTAAGTACTCGTAAGTTATTTCATCCGGAGCAATGAGACCGGCTCTTGCTCCACACTCAATACTCATATTGCAAATAGTCATGCGCTCTTCCATTGTGAGAGCCTCAATTGCCTCTCCTGTGTATTCAATAGTATAGCCTCTTCCTCCACTGACTCCAATATGCTGAATGAGTTTCAAGATTAAATCTTTAGCGGTAATTCCAGCCTCTTTTTGTCCCTTAAAATGAACCCGCATTGTTTCTGAAGGACTGTGAAGTATACAGCCCGTTGCCAAAACATAACCTACTTCGCTTGTGCCAATTCCAAAAGCAAGAGCTCCAAAAGCTCCATGTGTTGAAGTATGGCTATCACCACAAACAATCGTACTGCCGGGCAATGTCACTCCACATTCAGGACCAATCATATGAACAATCCCTTGTTTTCCTGATCCCATATCAAATAGTCGTACGTTAAACTCACGTGCATTTTCTCTAAGAGCTAAAATTTGTTTTCTAGAAATAGGATTAGGTAAGTTTTCTCGATTGGGAGTGGTGGATACATTATGGTCGATTGTAGCAAGGGTTTGCTTTGTGGAAAAAACCGGAAGTTTTTTTTCTCGCAGCATTTGAAAAGCTTGTGGGGAGGTCACTTCATGTACTAAATGAAGATCAATAGCCAAGATATCAGGAAAGCCTTTTCTCCTCTCAACTACATGTGTATTCCAAATTTTTTCAATAATATTTTGTTGCATTGCCTTTTAAAATTCGGTTAGCCATTTTTTAGATCGAGGATGCTTCCCTGATATAATTTCTTTAAAGCGCTTTCTCAATAATTTGCAGATCGGTCCTTGTTGTCCGTCTTTAATAGGTCTTCCATCAACAGAACCTCCAAATAAAATTTGAGCCGCGGTGCCCGTTAAAATAACTTCTTCCGCTGAATAAATCATCGATCTATCTACTAACTCTCTTTTCACTTCAATATTTTCATCTTCTAAAATTTGCAGTGCCGTTCTTAGCGTCCATCCATCCAGAGACCCTCCTCCTACCTGTGGAGAGTATAGCTCATTTTGATACGATATGAGCACATTTGCAATAGAAGCTTCACATAAATAATCATCATGATCTAAAAGAAGAGCTTCATCATAACCATTTTTTCGAGCTTCTGTTGTAGCCAAAGCTGAGTTTAAATAAACTCCTCCCGCTTTAGCTTTTACTGAAACCGCACTATCTGAATACTTTCTCCAAGATGAAATCATGAGTCGCAACCCTATATCAGGATCCATATAGTTGTTTAAGTTGATCATATAAACAGCTACAAAAAAAGGTGACCTATCAAATCGAGGCCCTACATAATCATCGTCTGTATATAGAAAGGGCCTAATATATATATCCCCTTTAGGCTGATTTTTTTCGATTAATTGTTTCAAGATATCTTCAAATTCACTCAACTCCATATCGACGCTCATACCAATTATTTTCGCTCCATTCATCAATCTTTTGAAATGATCTTGTAGGCGAAAAATAGCAATTTTATCTCCTCGATAATACCCTCTTAAACCTGCAAAACAAGTGGCACCATACTGAATACTTTGGCTCATAATACTGAGTTTAGCTTCCTGATGTGGAACTATTTTCTGATTAAAATAGCAAAAAGGGAGCAAAGGGCTTTTAGTCGAATTCATTATCTATCTCCGAAATATTAATTATTTTGATGTACTGCAAAATAACGTTTTAATTCTATTATTTTTTCAATGAAGTCAAAAAGATTTTGTTGAAATATTCATCCTGAGCCATTGATTAGTTAAAAAGCCTGAAGAGATTACCAATCACTTACAACAAATATTACGAATATTTCAACAGTATCCTAAAAAAGGCTAATAAGTCACTTGTATTTCTATTACCAATCAAATGATTGCCTATCATCAAACTTGATTTATTATTTTTTGACAGTTAAGATACTTTTTTTTAAAAAAAATTTTCTTTAGGCATTTAAATGATAAAACTATTTTTTTTAAGCTCAGTTATATTTTATGCTCCTTTATTTTCAAAGGATCAATGGAATGGGGTTGACTACGCCAATGATTCTTCTCTGCAACTAACTCATGCTCAATATTTGCTACAAAAACAGAATCTCAAAGGAGATAAAGGAAGGAAATGATTCGCCTAGGCCTTTGTTGTCTCTTTTTAGAAGCCCCTATTCGCTTCAGAACAACAACTGTAAAATATACCTCTTCTCTAGCTTCAAAAGGACTAGATCCTCTCAAACATCTTAATGATATTATAGAGAGTAATCTTGAAAATTTACTTTTAGCTATTCAATTTTGTGCCAATCAGGGAATTGGCTCTTTCAGAATTAATAGTGGCTTACTTCCTATTTTTACACATCCTGAGTCAGGCTATGAAATAGATAAACTTCCAAATGCCTTAGTTATTCGAGATGGGTTTGAAAAAGCTCGCCAAGAGGCTCACACCCACAATATTCGTTTAAGCTTTCATCCCGACCAGTTTGTAGTACTCAACTCTCCTCGAGAAGATGTTGTAGAAAAATCAATTGCTGATCTCGAATACCAAGGAATGATGGCTAAACTTTTGGGAGCCGATGTTATTAATATTCATGGAGGAGGAGGTTATGGAGATAAACCCAGTGCCCTTAAAAGGTTTGCTAAAAACTTTCAAAAACTGTCTCAAACAGTACAATCAAGGCTGACTCTAGAAAATGACGATAAAACGTATACACCTTCTGACTTAATTCCTCTATGTAAGGATTTGAATATTCCTTTAGTCTATGACGTTCACCATCACCGATGTCTCAAGGACAATTTAAGCATTTTACAAGCTACTGAACAAGCTTTGAGCACATGGGATAGAGAACCTTATTTTCATATATCTAGCCCAAAGAATGGCTGGGGAAATCCTAAATATCAATCCCACCATGACTTTATTAATATAAAAGATATGCCACTTGAATGGAAAAATATTAAAGAATTTACAGTAGATGTAGAAGCAAAAGCTAAAGAAATAGCCGTCTTAAAATTCAAAAGAGATCTAATAACTGAGGGATGGCATCTAAATTGATGTTTTAAAAAGCTTTGGCTTTTTATTTGTTAATAAAATTATATATTGGAATAACACTGAAATCAGTGTACGGACAATTAAAATATCAATACCCCTACTTTTACAAAATGCCAAAACAATCTAACGGAATTCTTTCTTTAATTTTATGGTATCTTCCTGTTTTAGTCATTCAACTCATATCAAGTAAAATGACTATAACTTCTTTAAATCCGTGGTATGCAAACCTCAAAAAAGCACCTTGGAATCCTCCATCTTGGCTTTTTGCTCCTGTTTGGATAATTCTCTATATTATGATGACTGTTGCGATTTGGCTTATTTACCGTTCAAAAATAAGTCACTCTGAAAAAGTGATCTCTTACTCTCTCTTTTTTTCTCAACTGCTATTTAATGGATTTTGGTCTTTTTTATTTTTTAGACTCCATAGAACAGGCTGGGCTTTAATTGATTTGGGAGCTCTTGCTATTATTGTAGTATTAACAACTATCTATTTTTTAAAGGTTCATACTCCCGCAGGAATTTTATTTATTCCTTATGCTATATGGGTAATTTATGCACTTACACTTAATATATTTATTTATTACTTAAACAGGTAAGCAACCTTTATGGCTTTTTAATAAAAGGCCTATAAGTTATAATGGGCTTCATGAAAAGTAAATATCTTCTTAAATTGATGAGTCATTTAGGTGATCAAAGCCTCTCATCTCCACTGATTTCAATTTTTCTGATTGTGCGTCAGCGACGCACTATTTAATCCTCCCATTTCTACCACTTTTATTTATTTTTTTTATTCACAACAAAAGGTTTTGTTATGTCTGGATTACCGGCTCCCTCAAGGAGTACTTTCGAAGAAACATGGACAAGTGCTGCCCCCTATTTGTCGAAACCTCTAGCTGCTGCAGGCGCAATTGTTCCTGTAAATTATGGTTTTGAGATCAAATCTGCTCAACAAACAGGTGAGTCAATACCCAAATTAAATATAACTGCATTAAAGCGTGGTTTTTTAGCAGCTCCCTTAGCCGGCGCTGCTATTGGGACACAGATGATATCTCAAGAAGCGATTGAAAGAGTCTTGAAATCGAAGCAATCTGATACACAAAGTTACTCAGCTAAGCTAATGAGTTCAGCTGTTGTAGGAGTATCTTCGTCACCTGCTTATATCGTATTAAATGGGCATTTTCTGAATATGTCTCCTAAAAAGTCTCTAATGCAAAGCTCACTGAGACAAGTGGCTGCAATTAGTGGACGAGAAACTTGTTTTGTTCTCTCTTTGAGTTTGAGTACACCTATTGCAGATCAAATGAAAAAGCTGTTAGGCAATCGAACTGAAATTGAGACATCAGCTGCTTTTGTATCCGGAGCTATGGGAAGTATTGCAGGGCATGGATTTGATACATGGTTAACCTGTGATCAAAAAAAAGTGCCAATAGAGAGCCTACGGAACTTAGCTAGAGGCTCCCTTGTGAAAGCAATTTCTACAGGTTTATTTGCTGTTTTATATGATTCTATACAAAACTTTTTAGACCCAAAATCTTATTGAGTAAACCAACAAGGCCTCAAAATTGAGGCCTTGTTTATTTTTTTCTTCTCAGTGACGCCATTTGGCTTAATCTACAAAGGAATATTTGAATGTTTTTATTCTTTAGCTAAACTCTTGCATAGCCGCACGAGCAGCTCTTTGTCCTGAACGAAGTGCTCCATTTATAGAAGCAAAATTCACCTCTTCACCCGCTAAAAATACTCCATTCAGGTTCTTTGATATATTTTTTGCATGATGAGGTGCGCCTCTTTGCGATGGTAAAGCGTGGGCAATATGATAAGCTTTCAAAAAAGTTAACTCAAACTCAGAGATATTAAACTTGTTTGCTATTTGTGCTTTTACATGATTTTCTAAATTAGGATGTCCTTGCCATTTGGGATCTACAACAGTGACAGAGAGTAGATCCTTCCCCTCTGGTGCATAAGATGCTTGGACTCTATTTGGAAAACAAAAATTATTAACAGGGCCTTCTTCTCCTAGGTAAAGAATTGGCTCAGGATCTAACAATCCTCCTTCAATCGAAAAATATAAACAAGTTACAGATAGGCTTTTTATTTTTTTAATTTCAGGAACGAGATCACAGAGTGCAGGATTACTTAGAGCAACAATTACAGCATCTCCTTTAAAAGTACGGCCATCAGATAATGTAACCTGACGTTTGGAGATTTTAGTCACAAAAGCATCTGTGTGAATTTCGCTAAACTCCATTTTTTTTTGAAGCTCATAAGCTAGCTGTTGCATTCCATTAATTGGAAGGCCTGCTCTTCCTCTTGAAAAAAAACGTAAATATTTTTGAAAAAGAGAGGCCCGTGTTTTCAACTTTCTCTCTAAAAAAACACCCCCAAAAAAAGGCTGTATAAAAAGCCGAATAAAAGAGTCCGACAACTTTAATTTTTTTATTACATCAACAGTCGTTCCTTGAGCTTTTTTAAATGAAAAAAAAGGTTTTGAGAGCTTCAATAAATCTAACAAAAAACGGGACGGAAGAAAAAATAATGATTTTATGAATTTAAAAGGATGCTTTAAAGGATTATAAATTCCGAGCCACTCGTATCTGAGGTAGCACATAGCTCCCGATTGAAACTTACCAAGCTCCAGGGACTTTAAAACAGAAAGCTGTCTCACTGCAGGATACGAGGTTAATAGAACTTGGAAACCTTTATCGAGCTTAAATCCTTCATATTCATCTGTTTTAACTCTACCTCCTAAACTTGAATCTGCTTCAAATAGAGTCACTTTACCACCAAGCTTTTCCACTTCTAAAGCAGCAGAAATTCCTGAGAGACCTCCTCCAACAATCAGTACATGTTTGCCTATTGAATTCACAGATTTTATCTAGTTTTCAAGGTTTAGAATCAGCCTGTCCAAGGCACTTTTGACAACCTTTGGACCTTTTGGCTAAGGTATGTTCCCTGCATCCTCTATATAATTCATCTCAATATTTTTTCTATTGAAACCTTTAAAACAGGTAGAATCAAATTCAATACCTCCTGAAAAGAACCCACTTTAAATGCTTTTTCATAAATCACCCTAGGTTATATTATCTAATAAATATATCCATTTTATTAACATTTTTTATGGACTTCACATGCCCGCACCCTCAATTCAAACGGAACGACTCATCTTAAGACAGTGGAGAGCAGATGACTTGCCCGCTTTTGCGAAGCTAAATGCAGATGAGCGAGTCCTTCATTTTTTCCCCTCTATACTAACAGAAGAACAAAGCGATTTACTGGCTGAAATCATTCAAAAAGAGCTCAATGAAAAAGACTATGGACTTTGGGCTGTTGAATTAAAAGAGGGGCCTTCCTTTATTGGTTTTGTAGGTTTACACTACCAAGATTTCAAAGCAGATTTCACTCCTTGCATTGAAATTGGATGGAGGCTTGCCTTTGAACAATGGGGAAAAGGATATGCGGCTGAAGCCGCCTCAGAGGTTATAAAATATGCCTTTGATAAGCTAAAGCTTCAAAAACTTGTCTCTTTTACATCTGCGAGCAATATTCGTTCAATAAAGCTCATGAAAAGACTTGGAATGACACATAATCCACTAGATGATTTTGAACACCCAAAATTACCTGAGGGGCACGCTCTTAGAAAACATGTTCTCTATAAAATCAGAAGATACTCGTGCTCTAACCGTTAAAAAGCCCCTATCTGATTGAGATTGAAAAAAACTGTCTTTAATCTTTAAACAACTATTGTTTAGATACATAATACTTATTTTTAAACTTGGGTATTCAGATATAACCCAACTATTTAATCATTATAATTAGGTTGCAACCCAATGATTTAATCATTATAATTAGGTTATAACAGGATAAATAGATATGAGACAATTATTTGAAACTCAAAGAGTCATTATTGAGCAGTTTGAAAAAAGGCCTTTTTATCAACGTGATCAATTTAATGAAATCATAGACAACAAAAATATCACAGGAATTGTGGGCTCCAGAGGTGTTGGAAAAACAACTTTTTTACTTTGGTATGCCATTAAATGTGGAGCAAAAGAAAGACAAGCTCTTTATGTTTCTGCCGATAATATTTTCTTTTTAGAGAACAAACTTTTAGATGTTGTCGCCCATCTTTATAATCAGACTCAAGTCAAAATTGTTTTAATAGATGAGATACATAAGTATCCTAATTGGAGAGCAGAACTTAAAAATATCTCCGATACATATCCTTCTATTCAGGTTTATTTTTCAGGAAGCTCCATGATTGATCTTGTTCAAGGAAAATATGATCTTTCTAGGCGTGTAACACTTCACTCTCTCACAGGCTTTTCATTTAGAGAATATTTGGAGTTTATAGATGAAGGAAAAATAAGGATTATGAATTTTGATGATATCCTATTAAGGCACTCTCAACTTACAAGTGATTATCAAATCCCAAAAATTCTTATGCACTTCAAGGAGTATTTAAAATGTGGCTATTACCCATTCTTTGAGGGATACAAAAAAGATTACGAAAAGTTTCAATCTTTAGAAAATGCCATCCAAATGACAATTTATGAAGATATAGGAACTCTACATTCTCTAAAGACATCCTCTCTTCGAGTCATTGAGCAACTTTATAAATTTATTATTAGCTCATCACCCGGAGAAATGAGCGCCTTCAAATTAGCTAAAACTTTGGGAAAAGATTTTGACACCATTTCATCTTATTTAAGGTATTTACAAGAAGCTGGATTAGTTCGCTTTATCTACCCGGGAAAAACTGGTAAAGCTCAGTTGAAAAATCCTATTAAAATTTACCCCGATAACACCAATTTAATTCACGCAGCTATTGTACCACTTTTAGATGATCAAGAGAGAGGAAAAATAAGAGAAACCTTCGTGGTGAATCAAATTCAAAGCGTCAAAATTCCTCTATTCTATAGTGAGTACGGAGATTTTAAAGTAAAAGATTTTATCATTGAAGTTGGGGGCAGAGGTAAAACAACAAAACAGATTCAAAAAAGCAAAGATGCCTACATTATAGCTGATGACATCGTAGAGGGATCCGAACGAATTATTCCAATGTACTTGCTTGGATTTTTGTATTAAATAATTGAATTAAGGTTTCAAACATACTTGTTATTATTCTCTTCGATATATGGTAGTCTCTTACCTTCCACCTAAACTCTTTCTCTTGTCATTTAGCAGATGAATATTATTCCAATCTGATTATTAAATGTAAATATTCACACTCATTATAATTTCAAATATAAAAACGCCTCTACCAATGATTTAACCTAGAAATTAAATCTTTCCAAGAAATCGCTTCAACTCCTTTTAAGAGTATTTGAGGCTGAGAGACCTGACAGACTACATAAGCCTGAGTCGCTCCCGGATATTCATTCAAAAAAACTTCCAGATGTTTGGCATCGCGACGAGAGGGCGTTTTTGTCCACTTGACTTCGATAGGAAGTAAATCTTGATCACGGCTTAAGAGCCAATCCACTTCGAGACCTGAAGCGTCTCTCCAAAAGTGCACCGTAGATTTTGCATCTTGCAAGCGAGACCAACGAATAAGCTCCAAGCCAACAAACTGTTCAAAAAGAGCGCCTAAATATTTCTCAGGTAGTGTACAGGGTTCTTTAGCTGCCAGTCGACGTAGTCCCAAATCAAACAATATATATTTGGGTGATTTAGTTAACCTCTTACGCGTTTTGCTTGTTGTATAGGGCTCAATACGCTCAGCGATTAAACAATCTTCCAAAATTTGGTAGTAGGCTGATATGGTGGTTCTGGCTACACCAATATCTTGCGATATTTTGTCAAAGTTCACAATATGGCCAGATTCAATAGCAGCGAGCTTAAGAAAGTTTTCAAAGGCTCCTATATCGCGCACTAAAGCTTCTGATCGAACCTCGTCCTCTAAATACAAATCAACATAAGAATCGAGTTCTTCTTCACGAATCTGAGGATCCGACTCTAGGTAAATAGCTGGTAAAGATCCATACAACAAAAAATTTTCAATCAGTGGATAAGGAAGAGATGCCTCTCCAAGATTAATGGGATCCAGGTACAATTGAATCACTCGACCAGGCAGAAGATTGACGTTTTTATTGTGTCTCAATTTACGTGCAGAAGATCCTGTTAAAATAAATTGCCCTAATTGTTTATCCACTAAATATTGAATAGCATCCATCAAAGCAGGTACTTTCTGAACTTCATCAATAACCACCAAAGGAAGTTTTCCGGCTTTTTTTTCTAAAGCCTGAACTTCTCGAATTAATTGATCGGGGTCGGCTTCATACTGACGGCGGATTTTTGAAATGAGCAATGTAACCTCAAGGTCTGCTTTATACTGGCCAATGAGGGTCGTCTTCCCAGTTTGTCTAGGACCCAACAATAAAACGCTTTTACCTCTCTTAAGAATTCTAGAGAGCTTTTTTTCTAAGGATCTATCCATTGAGAACATTTGATTTTTCACATTTCGTTGATTTAAACTCTATTTTCATGGAAATTAGAGTTTAAATCAACGATTTACACAAAAAACCGTATCAATCTTATATAAAATATCTTAGGTGCTTATCTCTCCTTAGATAGAACACAAAATAGCTTTTTATCTTCTCAAAATATAGGTATATTCTAGGAAATTCGTTTCCATAGGCTCTAATTTCCATGAAAATAGAGCCTATGGAAAAACTTTAAGTCAGACCTAGAGTTTTATTTTTGGAAGAATCCCGCCTCTTCTTTATTTATGTTAATTGTAAATACGACCCGTAGAATCTGCAATTAGCTTATTTTCAGAAGGACTATATGTTCCTTTTAGATGTTGAGACAGAAATAACTCTGCTTGGTTCAAATACATCACCTTATTTGCAAAGCTTCCAAATATATGTCCTTCATTTGGGAAGAGGATATATGTTACATCCTTACCATGCTTCTTCATGCTATCATAAATTTGTTTAGATTCCTTTTCAGGCACAACATGATCGTTTTTTCCGTGCACTAAAAGAAGAGGCGCTTGAATTTTATCAAGATGATTCAAAGGAGAGCATTTTTCTAGATATTGTGCTCCTTTTTCAGTTTCGGGATTGCCTCCCATACTGGTAATAAACGCCTGTTTTGTAAAAAATCTGGTATTATCAGAGAGAGCTTTAGCAGTAAATTCCCAAAACTTTGGAACGCTTCCGAGCACTGTTTTAAGGTTAGATGGCCCGCAAATTGCTACACAACAAGTAAAATAATCGGGCGTAAATGTTAAAGCTGCTAGTGATTCATATCCTCCATAGCTACCACCAAAGATTGCAAGCTTCCCTGTTTCAGTTAATCCTCTAGTTATACATGCTTCAATGGCATCTATCACGTCTGTATGAGCTTTTCCGCCCCACTGGCCGTTTCCAGCATTCACAAATGCCTTACCAAATCCGGAAGAGAGTCGAAAATTAACGCTTAAGACAGCATAACCACAACTCGCAAGCCACTGATGATAAGAATTAAATTCAAATTTATCTCGTACTTTGAAGGGTCCTCCATGAGGAACAACAACTAAAGGAATAGGTTTATCAACATAGCCAGCTTTATCATACTTTTTTGGAATAGTAAAATAGCAAACAAGCTTTTCTCCATCTCTTGCTGTCGCAACCATTTCATACATCTTAGCATATGATTCAGGTCGATTTGTTCCTGAAGGAGAAATTTGCTTAAGCTTAGTTGCATCTCTATCATACATCCAAAAATAAACCCCTTTATCAGGAATACTATTAGATACAATCCATGTGTTACCAACTAGGTTCTGGCTTACAAGTTCAAAATTCGAACCCACTTTTTGAGACAAAAACTCAATATCCTTTTGAATTGATGTGTCTAAGACATGCCATTTTTTCTGTGTATAATAGGAAGCATAAGCTTTAGGAAAGCCTTGAACAAATAGAACTTCATCAACATCGCTAAAGTCTTGACCACCTAACACGTCTTCTTGGAAAGGTGCTACGATACTTTTTTGTGTTAACTGATTTGTGTTTGTAAAACGATTGTCTAAAAAATAGACCACTTTGTTTGAAGAGTTATAAGAAATAAACTCTGCCTGAAAAGCTTCTTCTGAAATCAGATTTAAGAACACGTCATTATTTTTCAAGAAAACAGTCCAAGAGCCATCTTCATTAATCTTCATTTTGAGAACGACTTCTAACTCATCACTGACAAGAAACTTCGCATAGATATCATTTTGAAGAACGAGCGAAAGATTCCCAGAGTCTAAATCAAGAAGGTAAAGGTCGTGAAAATGTGGATTTCTATCATTTAATCCAACGAGAGCTTGATTTTTGGAAGGACTAAGTTTAATGACTTTTGCAGTAACTCCGGTAAACTGCCCTGTGTAAGAAATATGTTCTTTTGACTCTACATCAAAACCATGTAAATTAAGCTGACCTGTACCATTTTCATCCTTCAGAAGCAATACTTTCTTACTATCTGCCGACCAAAAGAATTGAACAATTTCAGGAGTTGTAAAAGAGCTTAGGCGCGTGAATGAGGTTGAATCCCCTGTCACAGGCAAGACAACTACATTTGCAATTCCAGCCTCGTTGGCTCCAACTTTTGCAAGAAGCTTTCCATCAGGGCTAATTTTTGCAGATATAAATTCAGGAGCACGGCAAAGCTTTTCTTTTGTAATATCCGCATATGCATTTTTTGTTCCTGTAATCGCCATAAATACCACCTAAAAAATTAAAAAAAAATTGTTCCTTAAATTAGTAAATAGAGGAAATTTCTTTCTCTGGGTTGAGCAAGATACTTCTAATCAATACAAGGTCCGAAAAATAATATTGCTTTAGAAATCTTAAACTTTAAGGTAAAACTCGCCTCCTACTCGATTAATATGATCTATTAAATCAGAATTTTCAATGAGATTATAAATTGAAAGGTCAATTGTATAAGGAAGCAGCAAATCATCTAATGAATTTTCAATAGCTACAAGGTCTTGGTAATCAAGATTTTTTCCCTGCAAGCTTAAGTCAATATCAGATCCAGGCCTATAATTTCCTTTTGCCCTAGAACCATAGATTATGACTTTGTTTAAATTTGGGAAAAGTTTGAAAACATTTTGGATTGCTGCTATTTCAGCAGCTTTAAGACCATATTTTGTGCGAGATAAATTCACTCTTTTAAGCTTTCCATTTTGTTAAAAAATAATTTAAAAGCTGGGAAATAAGCTTTAAGAATTCTCTGAGAAATTTTCTCTGCAAGCTCGCGGTTGTAGGTATGAGATGTTCGATTACGACTTTGAATCATTTCCATCCAAATATCACCACTCTGAATCAAACCTGTTTTAAAAGCTTCTCGAGAAGCATCGCGTGATCCAGTAATAGCTGAATTTCCCTGAAAGTAAAAATAATCTTTTATTACATTCCAAGATAATTCATGAGTAAATTCAAAAGCCTGTATAAGCCCTTGTTGTTCTAATAAAGATAAATCTCGTTGCTTTGCAAGTTCCACTGCATCGCCTAATTGCCCAAGCGCAAGTTTTAAATTACTTAAGCGCTGTTGCCAGCGAATATCTTTATTATTCATACTCTTCAATCTCTAGTATAACAATTGTCCACACTGAACATTTGTCGTGGATTTTATCAATAAAGTTGTTATTGGTGAACAGAATACCCAAAAAAGTGAAAAAAACTACCCTGAATTGGGATTTATTGAAATAACCAGCTAAGTCAGATCTGACAAATAAATATTTAGAAAAATAAGTGTATAAATGAAAATGGACCCCCTAATTGTTCAAAACTGCAGTCCAAAGATGAGCTACGTAAAACGTAACTGTCGAGAATATAACCAAAAATTGGTAAACAGAGGAAATATTTTTCTCTCGATTGATGAAGATACTTTTAATCAATGGATTGTAAAGAAGAAAAAGCCGGGTCGACCCGCTTTTTCTTCTTCTGTTATTCAGGTTGGATAAAGAACTACTAGAGCCTCAATTTACGACTCCCAACTATACTTTAATAATCGGCAGAGGCTCTAAGAAGGAAAAGTGAAATACGGTATTCGTCTCTAGGCACATCAAAGTTAAGACTTCCTTCGTCTATTCTTTGCCAGAGCTCTTTTAAATTATTAAAAGTAGGCTCTCCATCGCGAGGTTGCTTAACCTCGTCTTTTATTTTGGCAAGGCCAGGAAGAGCAAGAGTCGCGCTGAAAGCAAAAGCAATACGTCTCAGTTGAGAAAACTCCTCTAACTCTTTGTCACTTGGCACTCTCTCTAAATAAAGAGAAAGTAATTCTTCTCCTTCCTTTGGAAATAACGTTTGATAGTTTGCAAAATAAGCCACATCATAAAAAGGATGTCCTAATCCTCCAAGTTCCCAGTCTATAAACCAAAAACGACTACCATCATATAAAAGATTCTCAGAACGAAAGTCATTGTGAGTAAGAACATGCTTCCCTGCCGGCCATGGAGTATTTACGACCCTATCTAATAGCTTTGAATCTTCCTTGCTGAGAAAGTCGTTCGGTAATTCATGGTAGCTACGTTTTACGTAATCAAGTGCGATACGCTCTATAATTTGCCCATCTAGTTCTTGAGTATCATGAACCTCACGAATCAACTTCATCAGGCTCTCATATGCGTTTGGAATTTTGTTGATAATATTCGGATCCCGACCTGCAGCAAGCTCATTGTGAACGTAATCCATAGCTACAATTCCGCGCTCTGGATTACTATAATAAATTTCTGGAGAGATGCCATTGAAACCCATTTGCTTTTGAATTGCAAATTCTTGAAGTATTCCCTTTGATCCGAATATACCCGAAGAATATCTAACAAGAAACTCTTTTTCAGTTGTAATAACTTTGTAAATTTTTGCCCCTGAGAGTCCCCCTCCAACCGCTTCTATTTTTAATTCCTTTTTATTCGGAAAAATCTCTTCAAAATCTTTTTCTCCTAGATTTTCTAGTGGACTACCTATCTCAAATGGAGGACTTTTAAATTTTTTGTTATTCATACAGATTCGCATATCCCCTTTAATATCTGATTGTTCTACTGCTTGAATCATGGCCAAAGTGTCCATATTTGTCATCTGAAAATATGCCACTCGCGTGTCATGATACTTTACGAAAGATATGGTCCTTAGCGCTGATTGCATATAACTGTTTGACTTACAATGTTGCTCAAAGCAGGATCGAATCTGCACGTCCCTCTGAGCAAGGGATTTTAAATCTCTTAACTTTCCATAAACTACAAATAAATTGCTTTTTATTTCTTAAGTCACTTAAAATAAGAATCCATTAAATAAATTTGCAGGTATTTATGTCAATCACAGCACTCAGAGCATTAGGGGGAACTATTGCAGCTGGTTCTGTAGGTACAGTACTGTGGATAGAACATCAAGCATCCACATTACCAAAAGATAGACAAAGACCTCTGGCAGATCGCCTTCTCGAAGTTGGCTCTTCTGTAGTCCGAAGTTTTAGACTTAATGGCAAACCTCCTTCTATAAAACATTTGAAACTTGTAGCGTCTCTACCATCTCCCGATTATGCAGAGAAAAATACGGCTCTGTCAGATCAAGAGAAAAAGATAGCTAAAACCGCATGTTTTGCAGGCTACTTGGCAAAGGTAGATACCCACTATTGGAATAGTGATGGTACACGCGGGAAGACTTCAGGCAAGAATACTGACCTGCCTGTTTTTAACTATTCCTCTGATTTATCCATCGAATTACTTGGAAGACCTTTTAAAAACTTTATTTATGCGGGAGAAACTCATCGGTTATCCAAGAACACTCGGGAAGATCTTTTGGCAAATAACTATATAAGTTGCCAGTCTTCTAGGAACAACTATTTTAAACCTCATGAGAAGCCTTTATTACCCTCCATAGCTACAGAAGAAGTTCTAATCACAGGAACCACGGACCGTAGCAAATGCCTCAGATTTCGGAAGCAGTTTTTAAAAGATATAGCGTATGCAGCAGCAACAAAAGAGGGTATTGACCCTCTCCACCCTTTATCGGCTACTGTAGTTCGTGAACGAACCTCAGTTCTCTCCATCGAATCTACTGGTGACTTAGCAAACCTTTCACCTTCAGCTAAACAACTTATTAAACTCCGGGAATTCAGAGTATCTCCTAATATAACTCATGAGGGTGACTATAAGGAACTTGGTGCTATAACAGTAACAGACCCCTCTTATAAAGAAGGAGACGTCTATTATGCAAAACTACTTACAAATGCTCTAATGGCACCTTCAAAGTAAAGAGAAAGTAATTATTATCCTTCCTTTGGAAATATCGTTTGATACTTTGCAAAATAAACCACATCATAAAAAGGATGTCCTAATCCTCTTTAATATCATATTGTTCTAAAGCTTAAACTAAGGTCAAAATTACACCAATATTTCAAGTTGGATTGAATCTGTGGTTATTGCTTAAGACCTTCTTTCATATATAATTATGGACAATTGAGGTTTTAGAGTGCCTAAATTGTCCTAAAAAACAAATAATTTTAAATATTTTATCATTTTTTCACAAAAACTACACGGACTGCGAAACAGTTTCTCTCTAGATTTTAGTATGCTGAGTTAGACGACAATACTCCTGATCTACAAATGCCTTGAAAACAGCTCCTACTTCATTATCCAATTTTAAGTCACCTGTCCAAGATTCGTCTTTTAATAAATAATTAGCGAATGGTACGACTTTAGAATCTCCAGTATAGATCTCTGACAATGATCCTATATCTTCTGGTGGGTTTAACCTATTCACCACAAATTGAGAAGGACCTGTAGCTACTATTTTATGGGAACAATATACCTTCCCATAGTCTCCTGTATAACTCATAAAGGCGGCAGATTGCTTTGCTGTTGGATGGTACATAAGATCGAAATAGCTAGGAGAGCCATCTCTAGCCTTAGGCGCTCTACTCCTAGGTGAGTAGATTCTCATTTTGCTAAATTCCATCAACATCGGCATTTTAGAGGTCATTTAAACTCCGGATTAATTAGATTACTTGAAATAGGACTTGAACCTGCACGGGCATAAAGCCCAAGGGATTTTAAGTCCCTTAATTTTAACACTAAGCACAATAATCTGCAATCCCCTCACTTTTTTGCTTTTGATAAACCGTTGCGCCCATCTCCCAATAAAGATTCACCAGCTCCCGATTGACAGTAGTAGCAGCTTTTATTTGAGATGAAAGAATACGCTCCTTTATCTCAGTAAGACAGGCTTTATAACTCTTTGGAAGTATGTTTTGAGATGGCTCCACGATACTCTTAGATATTTATATTATCTAAATGAGTATCAAATGACTTTGATGTACTTTAAAAGTTTTTAGTAAACTATTTTATTTAAAAAAATAAATATTACTCGCTTTAAATACTGTTAACATGTTTTAATTTTCTAAAAACATTATTGAGGCCCATATTTTTTATTTAAAATCTACACCTCCTGAAATAAGTATTCCGGGTAATGAAGTCCTAGACTTAATTGAGACATCTAAAAAAGCAAACTCGTATCCCTACTCCAGAGATGCATACATTAATGGAGTGCACTATTGTAAACAGAAACCCGCACTAATTAAAGCTCAAAGAAGAGCGATAACTCAGACAATCGATGCTGAATCAAGGAGAATATTCCAAGAAATAACAGCTAATTTTGGAACTGAAACTATTCCCATGGTTGGGTATGGAAGTTTGATGAATCCCGAATCTGCTAAAAAAACAATTTGCGATGAAAACGCAATTGAAAGCATGGAGCGTGTTCATGTTTTAGGATACGAACGAATATTTAATGCAAATCTCAAAATGGGAGGCTCAACACGTAGAAGAGACCAAGATGGTGACCAAGATTGGGCGGTACTCAACATGCAAAAGAGTAGCGGCAGGGTGAGCATGAATGCTGTTCGGATACATCTCAATTTAAAAGATTTTAATCGAGTGCGTCGACGGGAGGGATTCTACGATCTTATTCCGGTGGTGACGACAAAATATTCTGCCGACGGGGTTGAGGGACAACCCCAAAGTTCTATAAGCTACTCCTGGATTGTAACAGATCCTACTCGCTTAGGTGCTGAATTAATTCAACCAATACCTATGTACTATCGTCTGATATCAGAATCCTTACAATCTGATGAGGTAAATACCAAGTGGGGCCCAGAATTCTTCGAAGAGTATCTGAACACAACAACCTTAGCCAATGGAACATCAATCCGCACTATTCATGAAAAAATCATGGCAGACACAGAAAAAGATGCCCTAGAAAAGCACCTATAAGCTCGGAATATTCATGCGTAAAATATATCATTTAGACCAGTAGAGCCATCCAAAAGCGTACCTAAAAACGCACCCATGCATTTTACTTCAACAGTATTTCCCTCGTACTCAAACTGCAATGTACCATTCAAAAAGCCTTCCTTAAGACGCTCTTTGGAAATGAATAGACACTTTAAAATAGCTTCCTCTGCTTCTATTTTTGGCTAAGGATTAGAAATTCCTGGATGATCTTCTAAAAACGCTTCAAAAATAAACGATAAATCCTGACGTTCTCTATCCTTCATAAATTACAATTTGATCAATCTTTTAGGATGGATCATTGTCAAAAAAGTATCAATGGGTAAACATAAAATTTGTTTTTCGCGATATTTTTGCTTTCCTCTATATAGCATTATGGACTGACATTGAGGATAGTCTTCTTGAAAAAGTTGCAAGCCCCTTAAATCTTTGGGGTGAATCACTTTTCCATTTTTGACCTCTATTGCATAAAAAAGATCTTTCCCACTTAAAATGAAGTCAACTTCAACTTGAGAAGATGTACGCCAGTAGTGCAGCTGATAACTTTCAGATTGAGCTTGCACCCATGCTTTTAGATGCTGAGCCACGAGGCCTTCTAACGCTGAACCTTGCGTTTCAGTTTCAACCTCATACAAGCTTTTTGGCTTAACCGACGAATATACACCCGAGTCAAAAAAGTAAAATTTATTCCCACTTGAAAGCCTCCTTTTCGCTTTGCGTGTAAAAACAGATAACTCAAAGCCTAAAAGCAAATCATACAAAATTGACAAATAGCTATCGACTGTTTTGCGAGCAATTTGAGCCTCTCTCGAAATATTTGAAGCATTGAGAATTTGAGCATGTGAAAAACTCATCACCTCTAAAAAACGAGCAAAATCACCCACTTTTCGTACAATTCCCTCCTCTTGCACTTCTTCTTTTAAATAAATTCCAACATAAGCCTTAAGAACTTCCTGTGGAACTTCTGAATCAAAAACAATAGGAAGCATGCCCCACTTTAAGCGCTCTTCAAGTTTAAAGTGAGTGACAATCTCAGAGGCAAAAAAAGGCGGCATATACTTCAAAAGAGCTCTACCTCCCAATAAATTAGTTCCATACTTTTTGAGCTTTCTTGAACTTGAACCTGTTAAGATGAATTGCAGCCCCCGCTTTTTTTCTATCATCAAATGTACAACATTTAGTAATTCAGGGATTTTCTGTACTTCATCAATCACTACTTGATTAATCGATAAATCCCCATCTAAAATAGAAATCAACTGTTCCGGCCTTGAAACAAATAGCCTGTAGGTCTCTGGATCTAAAAGATCCAACACAAATGCGTCTGGGTATTTTGCCCTCAGGAACGAAGATTTCCCTGTCCCTCTGGGGCCAAATAAGAAATAACTTTGATTGGGTGTGTCAAAGAATCGAGGAATCATGCCAATCTCCTTTTGATACACATCATGCAAAAAAAGACGTATAATTTGCAATATGTATTACATATATCACATTCCATTCATTATTAAGAGATTATAAAACAGCAATAAGGAAAGTTCGTACTAAAAATTTCAAATTTTATTGATTATGTTGGCCTACATCTGGAAGTTTAATTACAAATGAATTCTATTATGAGGGTTAAAATTTCCGTTTTTGGTGCTGAACTGTGCCAAGAGGCTGCTAAAAAACATAAGTATAAAAAAAGGACTTACAACCTAAATTGTAAGTCCTTGTATTCTACGTTGCTCAAAGCAGGACTTGAACCTGCACGCCCCGAAGAGCAAGGGATTTTAAGTCCTTCGTTTTACCACTAAGCACAATACCTTACACTCCTTCAAAGGAGAAGAAACAGCCTCTTGTCACAGGTCTAAATCATGCTAGTTTTTGCACTATTAGGTCATTTGTTGTGGCGTAGTGTGCCAAATTTGCACCAAAAGATGTCTCCCTAACTGTACTGATGATAGACCAGAGGCTATACCTCTAGGATATCTTCCGATCCGTTTAATTGTGATTCTTTTTTTTTGAAGGCACATGTCAAAAACTTTTCTATTTCAGGACATTCTCTGACTGTAAAAGAGTAAAAGACTCTGAGTTTCTCCATATCATTAATTTTTTGAAACCGATCCAAATACTCTTTGTATGTTGGATTCTGCCACACTTGTTGGTAGCGTAATTTGAAATTATATTTTCTAAGTTTCACACAACAATACAGCCACCCTATTCTCCATAGTGTCGTAAACGTTAATGCTCCCATCACAAAACAGATAGCCCTCAAGTTCCAACCCTGCTTAAGAAGCTCCATGTTCCGCACTTCAAAGAAGATTGAAAGTGCACTAAATATAGCCATAAGCAATGTTGCAATGCAAATACATGACCATAAAATCGAACAAAAGAGCAACTTGGTACCCGGTTTTTTGTAGCTACAAAAATAGGAAATAGGAACAGCAATAATAATTTCAATAATAAGTTTGATAAAAGACGAGTTCGGTTTTAGAGCCTTTAGTTTTGATAGCACCACTATCGAGGCATAAGTGGGAGATGCCCCTAAGAAAAATGTTGCGACAACAAATATGGCAATAGATGAGATGACTCCGATCCAAAGCATTGCTAACCAAGCTCGTTTAATATTCATTAGCTTTTCCCTTCATGATTTTGCTGTTGACAATTTACAAAAATTACACTATAATCTCCAAATTATTATTAAATAATGTTCAACTTTTAAATAATTTAATTTTAAATACGGTTTTTTTTTATGGTCTCGAATTATTCAATAAATAATTACAATACTTGTAATTCGCTAACGGACGTTTTTCCTCAAGAGGTCGTATCCTACTCCCAAACGATCTGCCAAGAAATGGGCCAAAGTTTTTTTTCAAACATCAATTATTCTCACTATGGATTCAGCGATAAAAGCGTAAATAGCTGTTTGATTGATATTTCCCGTTTATTTTCTTCTAACTCTAGTAGCCTTTTTATTCCTGCAACCTTGATAAACCTAGGTACAAAGCTTGTACCCAACAATTTTGAAAAAATCGTTTCAAGGCTAATAGCCCTTCCTATATTAGAAGCTTTTTTTCAGACTTTATGCGTTTTTAATGGTTCGCCTTCTTCTTACCCTATCGAATACCCTCAAGCAATTGAATCACCTTCACTAAAGTCTAAACGTGAGGAATGTTTTTCAAAATATTCTTTAAAGTTATGGGAAAAAGAAAATGAACTACCTCATTTTGAATTTGGAAGTTTAAATCCGTCAGTGGCTAATACAGTTAACTTTTATTTACGTGTAGTGAGAGAAATAACAGATGAGGAAACAGATGTAGACCTTAAATTCATCGAAGCCCTGATTTCTGATAATATCCGCATTCATTCTAAAATAAAACAACCTGCCGTACAATTATTGATCGCAAGGAAAAAATTGATGGGAAGTCGATCAATAAAAGCCCATCTCTTATCGACAAGAATGAAAGTTGCCCTTCTCAATTTAGTTGCAGAAACGGCACCGAATGACCACAAGTTTTTAATTGAAAGGTTACCGATTAGTTCTACAAAAATTAGCCTCCTATTGTCTAAAGCCAACGCCAACGCATTGCTAGGTAATAGCCTACGTTATGATCCAGATATTTATGTCCACAATCTAAAAGTATTATCCGAGTTCGAAGATTTATCATCTTTAAAATTTGAAGAAAGTATTGCTCTATTTGACATTCTTACACAAAACCCCACGCTTTTTGATGCCAAACTTTTTGAAAAAACATACAAGGCTCTTGTATCTAATGAGAAAAGTCACGAAATTTCACTTATTGATTTTTTAAACAAGGCCTACAAAAAAAATAATTGGGAAGCTTTTGATCTACTTTTAAATTGGATAGGTACCGTTGATGGAATTGAAAATTTATATACAATCCATACTTGTCTAGCTTCAAAAAAGATCTCACCTC
This sequence comes from Chlamydiota bacterium, assembly GCA_022601335.1. Lineage (GTDB taxonomy): Bacteria > Chlamydiota > Chlamydiia > Chlamydiales > JAAZZY01 > JAJACV01. The sequence goes on from JAJACV010000010.1 coordinate 29,776, forward strand.
AGTCAATTCAGGAGCTACAGGATCAACTTGCTAGGAAGTCTGAGAAAAAAATTGAACCTTCTGGCTGGTACGAATATGCCACTTCATGGTTACCTAACTTCATCAAATGCTAGTCTTAAAAAAGTTATCCACAAAAAATAGAACACCATCGGTCATATATTTTAATTTATACATTAAATTTTTTCATTAATAACCTGAGTTCTGGGTTTATGTAGCTTATAATTGACGTTGTTGATTTAATCAAATTTTGAGTGTGGGGCTCTATTGGGGCGTACTTGAGGGATAATTGGGGATTCTGTTGGGGGTTGTTTTTGATAAAACGCTTTATCTCCCACTTATAAATGGTAAATCTGTTGGGGGTTTCATGGGGGCCTTTTTGAGTAACCCGGCTTTCTGTAGTTTCTTTTGTTGGGTACGTATTTCATCCTCAGTTAAGCCTGTAGATATTGAGAAGGATTTTCTACCAAATATGAAATGATAAGGAGGAAGGGCTATTTCTCGATGATCATGATAGAGTCTCTTTCCTTCCTTGCTCATAGAGTAAAGCAATAGATAATAAATACAGCAGATTTAGGACTTTTAAACCATCCAGAATCCTGGAAATAACGCGGTATGGGAATAAATTCAAAAGGGATTCTACTAGCAACAGTTTGCTGATAAAGCGAGCTTTTACTATACTTCATAATACAATCTTTGTAATTAAAGCCTGCCGACCTCAGAATTGACAGGCCTCATTGTTGGATTTAGCTTCATTATTTATTTAATGAAGCTTTTTTATTCTTGGCGATTTTCATTTTGTTTGTTTAGCCATGCAAAGAATGCATTCTCATCAATCAAGACTCGTCGCCCACATCGTTTCACCATTTCACAAAAGCCATTTTGATTTTCATAGAATATGAGATGCCTTAATCCCCCTATTGGTGGCCATTCATGGTGTTGGTTCCATTTATTTACAGGGATTAATCTTGTTTGAGAGTTATTATTTTCCATTTTTTCTCCTGTTTGTCTATTATTGAGCAATAAAGTAAAGTTACGTTATGTAACTATAAAAATTTATTGAATTAACGAAAAGAGAAAATTTTAAAATTTTCCTCGGGAGGTTTTGATGTACTGTAATTTGAAATCAAGGTAATATGAACCTTCATTGAACAACTGGGTTTTAAAATAAATGATAAGTTCCCTTTTTGATATCTCAAGACTAGCCATTGGAGCTGCTTTAACATACCAGATTCTTTCCCCTGACCCCTTAGAAGGAAAGTCTCACCCAGAGCAAGAGTACCAAGATTTTGTAAGCTCTATCTGTAAGCTCACAAACCTAACTCGGCCTATTTTTGTTAGAGAAGTAAACTGGGACAAGAACCGGATAAGTTCAGCTGCTTCAACTTATACCCCACTCAGGGGGATAGGTCAGATTTTAATCCCAAAAGGAATACCTTTTCCAAAAGATGAAGTAAAGTTAATAACCGCGCATGAACTAGGCCATCTGGCTAATAACCATCAAAATATTGCAACAGCTTTGCTTCTTAGTAATACTGCTCTGCTTGCACTTCCTATCATTTCACTCTCTACTGCTTTAAGCTGTTGTTTTTTGTCTGCTGTTTCACTTATTCCCCTTTTCATGGCTGCAGAGAGGCAAGCAGATACATTTGCCTTGGAGCACACTCCCCTAGAAATATTGCAGTCATGCTTAGATACGGAAACAGAAAGATATAATAAACGCTCCCTCAATTTAGGGCTTCAAGAGAGACTTTTAGAGTTTTTTATTTTTAGAACAGAAGAAAGATACACAGCGCTTAAAGAAAGAGTAAAACTTCTAACAAGTTAAATCATCAACAAAAAAAGACGATGTCCACCAATTAATCATTTAACACGTGGTAGCACTCTTTCTAGCAGATCTTTGGGAGTTATTCTATTCTCGAGCTCTAACTTTTCTGTTACTCTCTCAAAACAGTTGTTTAAATGAGATCGTTCGATTTGTTTCCCTTTATGATTAGTAAAAACTAATTCATTAGCTGCTTTACTTTTTGTGACTTCTTTAAGCTCGTGAATGACATGTTTGGGATAAGGCACAGTATCCTTTCGAAATTGAATAGCCGACTTCTTGATAAGAATCTTGCCTTGAGTAATCTCAAGAGCTTCTTCTAAAGTTGGTTCACCATAATATAGAACTTTTGCGATGAGTTGGTCTCTTTCAGACAAAGGCTCTATAAACTCTAGAAATTGCTTATGAGGAACTTTCTTGTTTTTTGTGAGCACATGTATTGGATCAGTAGAAAAGCTTACAAAGTCCAAAAGAAGCGCTTGCAAGAAGGTTAAAAGTTTAGCAAGGCTTTCACAAAGCTGCTGTTTTTCATGGCGCTGTTGCTACTCTCTATGGTTTGAAGCTCGTATATGATGCAGGATCACAAAGTTGGAGAGCTACTGTAGCGGATGCAAATACTTTTGTTGAACATATTTTAGGTGTTGCAGATACTGGAAAAAGATTGAGAGATATAGAAGCCGAATGGGTAAAGTCATTGCTCAATATACAAAATATGCCGCCCATGATGATTGTTACGGGTGACCCAAGGCCTGGCATAACATGATGCAAAAAAGAATTATTCTATTTCTTCTTGTGTTTCTTTCTATTGAACTGCTTTCGCTTGAAAATAGTCATGAAATGACTGTAAGAGAGGAATGGATCACAACTATAGAGCACTCTCTGCAAAAGAAAAATAGATTTAATCTACCAACTGAAAAAGTTCTTGAATCTGTAGAAAGGCAGATTATTAGAGATTTTGGTTCATTCGAGGCCTTTGATAAAGGCTTTAAGAAACGTTCAATTCGCCACGTTATTGGATATTTAAAAATACTCCACATTGCAAAAAAACAACTTCTCGAAGAAAAATGGAAAGAAGAGGACTTAATATGAAAACTTTTTGCTATGTCACAGCTATAATTTGTTTAGCTTTTTTTTCTGCTTCAACCATGCATGCTGCCACACCTTCTCAACAATATATAGAGAGCCATGCTCAGTTTGAGATCAATTTTTTAGAATCTGTTCTTGATTTGAAAATATTCTCTAAGCTTTCAGATTCTCAAATCAAACATATAGAAGAAAATTTCTCATCACATGTGAAAAAAGTCTATGGAACGATGGATGAAGCTCAAAATCTTCTTGCCTATGCTTTAGAAGATTATTCTATAAAATTTCTTGATCTGGTTAAATTAATAGAAAGGGATGTTGAAAATCTAACTGAGGCAAAGAGCCATAGGCAAGGCTGAAAATAAATTGATTGCCTCTCAACTCCCCTATCAAAGTTTTTTTTCTAGTTTTGAAAAGTTGGTAGACAGCTTCTCACTAAATCTTTTGGAGTTATTCTTTCTTTTAAATCTAACCTTTGAGAAGCACGCTCAAAACAGTTATTCAAATGGGGACGTTCTATTTGTTTCCCTTTCTGATTAGTGAAAACTAAACTTTTAGCTGTTTTATTCTTGGTTACTTCCTTGAGTTCTTGGATAATATGCTTAGGGTAAGAAACCACCTCTTTATGGAATTGAATGGCAGATTGTTTGAAAAGGATTTTGTCATGGGTGAGTTCTAGCGTTTCTTCGAGAGTAGGTTCACCGTAGTAGAGAACTTTTGCAATCAGTTGATCTCTATCCGAGAGAGGCTCTATAAAGCGTAGAAATTGCGTATGTGGTACTTTTTTGTTTTGCGTAAGTATTTGCATAGGGTCAGGGCTAAAGTTGATAGAGCCTTCCAAAAGACATTCTAGATCATTTGAAAATTCCTGAAGTGTACTGCAAAGGCTTTCCTTTTCTAGATCTGTAAATTTTTTGTGCGAGCGGATCCTTTCATAAATAGTTCTCACATTCTTTTTAACAAGAGCTTCTAATGCTTCGTTAGGAGTCGGAATCAGTTTTTCCTCAATGAGCGTCATGAGGTTTTTGGAGTGCTTCTTAACGGAGCTCTCCTTGCCTAAATTTTTGAGCCAATGGATGAAAATGAGATTCAGAGGAAGCTTAAGAAGCTTGTTATGGTGAGATTTTCGGATCTTTTCAAAGGATTGAAGCTCTTTATGAAAGGAATTGTAATCTTTTTCAAATCGATCGACGTCCTTTGGCTTTGAGAAGAACAGACTCAATAAGGTCTCATCGATAGACATCTACTATCCTTTAAGTAAAAATTTTAGCGTTCATATCTGATACAACCTTTGCCGAGTGAGGCTGTGATATATGAGCGTACATTTTTACCATTTGCAGGGTTTTGTGTCCAAGAATAGCTGTTATTTCAGAGGAGCGAGCCGTTACAAATCCTATTTGTTGTAGTGAAGTGTGCCAAAAACACAGAAAAATAAAAAAGGACTTACAACCTAAATTGTAAGTCCTTGTATGCTACGTTGCTCGGAACAGGACTTGAACCTGCACGCCCCGAAGAGCAAGGGATTTTAAGTCCCTTGTGTCTACCATTCCACCATCCGAGCGAAAATAAGGCAATAATTTAGCTTTTTTATAGGAATCGAGTCAAGAGAAACTCATTTAAAAATGATTTTCTATAGAAGTATTTAAAACAGATTGATTCCATTGCAAGGCAAGTAACTGCTCATTAGAAAAGGCCGTCATTAAGTTTTGGAAAGATACAAAAAGAGGCTTTGGAAGTGCATTCAAATCAAACCAATCCCACTTAGCACATTTACTCGGCTCCATAACTATGGGATCCCCTTGAAAATCATTCACAAGGATAAAAAGGGAAATGTAGTGTTTTTTCTCAATTTCAAAAAAATCATTTGTCCATGGGCCTTGAGTTGTGTTTAGTGCGGTAAGCCCAGTTTCTTCTTTAAGTTCTCTGATAGCGCAGTCTTCAGGAGTTTCCCCATATTCTAGATGACCTCCTGGGGGAGACCATGTATGGGCACCATGAGAATTTATTCTTTCTCCTAGTAAAATTTTGCTATTTTGAAACACAAGAACACCAACGCCTATTCTTGGAAAAGAAGAAAAAGTACTCATGTCTATCCTTACCTATCAGTTTTCAGAAAATTTAATCACAACTCAAAGCCGGCAAATGCATGTGCCCTTGAGTAGCTTTTAAAACTAAATTGACTCCTAAATTTCAAGAGAAACAATCTATATCATCTTAAATGTAATCTAAGAACAAACTCTGCCAGCTCACTTGTAATAATTTTAAAGTAACGGTTGAATCAAAAAATTAATCTTCTTCTTTCGGAATCTCAGGATGTTCTTTAATTTCTTTTAGAGGAGGAAGATCTTTTGATGAAGCCACTTCTGTTTCCACGTGGTGATCTGCTTTTTTCTCCTCTGATTTTTGTTTCGGTTTCTCTGCTATAGAAGCTTTTTCTTTTTGTTTCTTAGCTAGTTCAGCAAGATCAGCTTTAGCTATAGAGGCCTGCTCTTTTTGCTGATCGGATAATTCTGCAAGATCAGCTTTTG
>JAJACV010000011.1 GCA_022601335.1 Chlamydiota bacterium
AAATATAGGATTGACAGAATGCCTCTGTATCTCTAAACTGTCGACACATTAAATATCAATCTCCCTAAAAAATCACAGTATGACAAAAGAAGATACACTTAAACTTGAAGGAACAATTCGAGAACTTTTACCTAATATGACTTTTAGGGTTGAGCTTGAAAATGGCAAAATGGTTCATGCTCATCTCTCTGGTAAAATGAGGCTCAGAAACATCCGAGTTTCAGTTGGAGATGTTGTGCTTATTGAAATCTCTCCCTATGATTTATCAAAGGCTCGAATTATTTATCGAAACAGATAATTGGGGGTTGATTTATTTTAAAGATCGCTTTAAACTCATAGGCTTTTAAAATTCTTTTCATCAGTTAGACCTAGATCGCATCCGAAAGGGATCTAAGTTTTTAAAAAGAAACAGTTTATGTTAGAGCATCTTTGAAGGAAAGATGCCCAGATAGCTCAGGGGTAGAGCACTTGCATGGTAAGCAAGCGGTCGTAGGTTCAATTCCTATTCTGGGCAAAAAACTATTAAATAAAAAATAAGTACCTTATCGGAGGAACAAACAATATGGCTAAAGAAGCATTTAAACGAGATAAACCGCACGTTAACGTAGGCACAATCGGACACGTGGACCATGGTAAAACTACGCTTACTGCTGCTATAACAAAAATTTTAGCTGAGAAAGGCGGAGCAGATTTTAGAGATTACACTTCTATTGATAATACTCCTGAAGAGAAAGCTCGGGGTATTACTATCAATTCATCTCATGTTGAATATGAAACGGCTAAAAGACACTACGCTCACGTAGACTGTCCTGGACACGCGGACTATGTTAAAAACATGATTACGGGTGCGGCTCAAATGGATGGAGCTATTCTTGTAGTAGCTGCTACAGACGGAGCTATGCCTCAAACAAAAGAACACATTCTGCTTGCTCGCCAAGTAGGTGTTCCGGCAATTGTAGTTTTCCTCAATAAAATTGACCAGATCGGAGCCGAAGATCAAGAACTTGTAGAGCTTGTTGAAATGGAGATTTCCGAGCTTCTAGAAGAGAAAGGTTATAAAGATAGTCCTATCGTTAAGGGTTCAGCGTTAAAGGCTCTTGAAGGCGATGCGAAGAGTGTTGAAGCTATTTGTGAATTAATGGACGCTGTTGATGAGAGCATTCCAACTCCTGCGAGAGAAGTTGAAAAGCCTTTTCTAATGCCTGTTGAGGACGTCTTCTCTATTTCAGGTCGTGGTACTGTAGCTACGGGTAAAGTAGAAACAGGAATTGTTAAAATTAATGACAAGCTTCAGCTTGTTGGAATGAGAGATACTCGTGAAACTGTGGCGACGGGTCTTGAAATGTTTAACAAACTTCTTGATGAAGCTCAGGCTGGAGAAAACGTAGGAATTCTTCTTCGTGGAATGGATAAAAAGGACATTGAAAGAGGAATGGTTTTAGCAGCCCCTGGGACTTGTAAACCTCATAAAAAATTTAAATGTGCCGTTTACGTACTTACAAAAGAAGAGGGTGGAAGACACAAACCTTTCTTCTCAGGATACCGACCTCAGTTTTACTTCAGAACAACTGACGTGACTGGTAGCATCAAACTTCCAGAAGGAACAGAGATGGTTATGCCTGGAGATAACGTTGAAATGGAAGGGGAACTTATGGTTCCTGTCGCAATGGAATGCGGAATGCGTTTTGCGATCAGAGAAGGTGGTAAAACAATTGGTTCGGGCACTGTATCTGAAATTATTGAGTAACCAACACTCTAATGGCCTGTAAAGTAGATTTTGCAGGCCAATATTAGGTGTGGGGTGTGTAGCTCAGCTGGTAGAGCAGCGATCTCCAAAGTCGCCGGTCGGGGGTTCGAGTCCCTCCGCACTCGAAGTGTGAAGGTAAGTTAAGGAAATCCAAATGTTCATGAATGCAAAAAAAGTTACTGATATTGAAGCTCAAAAGAAAAATCCTATTAGGGCTTCAGTAGATTTTTTCGGAGCACTTAAACGAGAATTGAGAACCATTACTTGGACCTCTCGCTCTGACCTAAGAAAGTACACAAAGGTCATTGTTTTATCGATGCTTCTTTCTGGATTTTTAGTTTATTTTGCTGATTTGGGGATTCAAAGGATTTTGAATGGAATTAGTTTATTAACCCGTATGACTTTTGGGTAAAACATTATGATGCAATGGTATGTAATACAGGTGCTCTCTTCGAAAGAAAAGCAAGTAAAGCAAGCTTTAGATGAGAACAAAAAGAGAAGTGAGCATGGCGAAAAGATAGAAGAGATTTTGCTGCCTACTGAAAATGTAATGGAAGTGAAGCAAGGTCAGCAAAAAGTATCTGAAAAACGGATTTGGCCTGGATACTTACTTGTGAAAATGGAAATCTCTGATGATGTCTGGATGCTTATAAAGAATACCAATGGGGTTATTGGATTTTTAGGTGGTGAACATCCGACACCTCTAAGCGAAACAGAAGTAGCAAAGATCCTCCAAGATCTTGAAGATAAGAAGCAAGGGGTTACTCAAAAGCATAAGTTTGAGGTTGGCGACCATGTTAAAATTACAGACGGAGTTTTTGTAAACTTTGTAGGAACAATTATAGAAACATATCATGAGAAAGGTAAGTTAAGTGTAAACGTTTCAATTTTTGGTCGAGAAACTCAGGTTGATGATCTTGAATTCTGGCAAGTTGAAGAAATTAGTGAAGATGCTGAAGCAAGCTGAAGCTAAATAAGAATAAGGACATAAAATGGCAAAAAAGAAAAAAGTAGCGAAAATTATCAAACTTCAGATTCCGGCTGGTAAAGCAAATCCTGCTCCTCCTGTTGGACCTGCATTGGGTGCCGCTGGAGTAAATATTATGGCTTTTTGCAAAGAATTTAATGCAAAAACTCAAAGTAAAAGTGGTGATGTATTGCCTGTGGTAATTACGGTTTACGCAGATAAATCGTTTACTTTTGTTACTAAGCAGCCACCTATGTCAAATTTAATTAAAAAAGCACTAGGTCTAGCTAAAGGGTCTGGAGTTCCAAATAGAGATAAAGTGGGCAAAATCACACGTGCACAGGCTTTAGAAATTGCTAAAGATAAAATGCAGGATCTAAATGCTCAGACTTTAGATGCTGCCGTGAAAATGGTCTTTGGTACCGCTAAATCTATGGGATTAGAGCCTCAGGAAGGAGAATAAAATGGCTTATAAAACAAAGCGTTCAAAAAAATTAGCATCATTACATGACTCAAGCAAAGTTTACGATTTAAGTGAGGCTGTTGAATTTTTGCAGCAATGTCCTCCTGTAAAGTTTGATCAGTCAATTGATTTATCTATTCATTTAGGAGTAGATCCTAGAAAAGCAGATCAATTGGTGCGCGGGACAACGACCCTTCCTCATGGAACAGGGCAAAAAAATACAGTTCTTGTAATCACAAAAGGTGATGCAATTAAGGCAGCGGAAGAAGCTGGAGCTGATTTTGCAGGACATGAAGAATATCTTAAAAAAATACAAGATGGTTGGCTTGATTTTGACACACTTGTTGTTACTCCAGATATGATGAGAGAGATTGGTAAGATGGGTAAAGTTCTAGGTCCTAGAGGACTCATGCCAACTCCAAAAGCTGGAACAGTCACTACAGATGTTGCGAAAGCTGTTAAAGAGATCAAGGCCGGTAAAGTAGAGTATAAAGTGGATAAGAATGCTGTGATTAACAATGTGGTTGGAAAACTTTCATTTAACTCTAAACAGCTGATTGAAAATATACGACAACTTTTAGAAAGTATTATTAAAGCAAAGCCTTCCTCATCGAAAGGAACTTATGTTAAGTCATTTACCCTATCATCAACGATGGGACCTGGATGCAAAATAAATCTACGTGAACTACCAATATAATAAAGAGTTATCATGAGAAAAGAAAAACAATACTTACTAGACGACATTAAAAGCAGAATTGAAAATTCTAAAGCTTTTATTGTCACTCACTATAAGAACATGTCTGCGAACGCTATGGTCGACTTTAGAAGTGGTCTCTCAAAAGTGGGTGGAGACTATGAAGTAATTGCAAAAAGAGTCTTCCTAAAAGCTACTGAAAACCAAGGAATTGAATTAAGTAAAGATTTACTTGAAGGTCACATTGGAATTGCATTTTCAGAGGATGATTATGTTTCAGTGGCAAAAGAAATTCATAAATATAGCAAAGAGAATAAAACTGTAGAAATTCTTACAGGCTATATTGAAGGTCAACTTTATGATCAGCAAAGTGTTATTAAGCTCTCTGAACTTCCATCTCTTGATGAAATGAGAGCTCAGTTTGCAGGTCTACTTGAGGCGCCAATGTCTCAAACACTCGGAGTATTTGATGCGCTCTTAACAAGTGTTATTTATTGTTTAGAAAATAAAGCTAAACTTTAAACCCCTATTTGATGTAAAATTTTCCCTGTTTATTAGGGAATTATTAAAAAAACTATTTAAGTGAAGGTATGAGGTAAATTGTGGAGAAAGAGAAACTAGTTGAAGAGCTTAGTAAGTTAACTGTGTTAGAATTATCAGAACTTAAAACAGCACTAGAAGACAAGTGGGGCGTAAAAGCTGCTGCAGCTGTCTCTCAAGTTGCTGCTGCTGCACCTGCAGCTGCTGCTGAAGCTGAAGAAGAGGCGACAGACTTTGAAGTTACGCTTGCTGAATCACCAGCGGATAAGAAAATTGCAGTCATTAAAGTAGTGCGAGAAGTTACAGGACTAGGACTTAAAGAAGCTAAAGAGCTTGTAGAAAGCGCTCCTAAAGTTCTTAAAGACAGCGCTCCTAAAAGTGAAGCTGATGAAATTGTGAAAAAAATCGAAGCTACGGGTGCTAAAGCTACTCTGAAAGGACTTTAATTTTTCATTCATTCTTAGTTAGTTCATTGATCGAGTACAATATTTTGTACTCGATTATACCCATATAAAAATCTTTTAGGGAGTTAAGGTACTTTATGCGCAAAAAACCACCAGCCCGGCTCGGTTATAAAGAAAGAGAAGAAATTATTGATTTACCGAATCTGATAGAGATTCAACTAAAATCATATAATGAATTTTTACAAGTCGACAAGCTTCCAAGCGAAAGGGCTAACGTAGGTCTACAAGAAGTTTTTAACGAAATCTTCCCAATCAAAACTTATAATGATAAGACCATTCTTGAATTTTTATCCTATACCTTAGGGGCTCCTAAGTATACATCGGAAGAATGTATTCGTAGAGGAATTACTCTCAACGTAGTGCTTAAAGCACGCTTTAGACTTACTGATGAAACAGGAATAAAGGAAGAAGAAGTCTACATGGGAACGATTCCTATTATGACTGAAAAAGGAACCTTTATTATTAATGGAGCTGAAAGAGTCGTTGTTTCCCAACTTCATAGATCTCCTGGTATTGCTTTTGAAAAAGATAGACATCCTAAGGGTGTCGATATCTTTTCCTTTAAAGTCATTCCTTACAGAGGGAGTTGGCTAGAGGGTATTTCTGATACAAATGACTTTGTTTATATTTACATCGACAGAAAAAAACGCAGACGTAAAATTTTAGCGACTTCATTTATACGTACTCTTGGTTACTCAACTGATTCAGATATTCTTGAAGAATTCTTCAGTACTCGTAAAGTTAAGATCCGTTCAGAAGAAGATTTCGCTCAATTAGTTGGAAAAATTTTAGTTGAGGATGTTGTTGATGAAGAATCCGGTGTTTTCTTTGGTAAAGCTGCTGAAAAATTAACAACAGCAATGCTAAAGAGAATGTATGATGCTGAAATTAGAACAATTCGTATAGCTGAAGATGCTAGCGAAAATTCTCCAATTATTAAAATGCTTGCTAAAGATCCAACAGATTCTTATGAGTCTGCGTTAAAAGATTTTTATCGCAAAATTAGACCCGGTGAACCTGCGACTTTATCAAACGCTAGATCTTTAATGATGCGTCTTTTCTTTGATCCGCGTCGTTATAACCTAGGAAGAGTCGGTAGATATAAGCTCAACTCTAAGTTGAAATTCCCTATTAATGACGAAACTTTAGAAAATGTCACATTAACTAAAGAAGATATTATTGGTGCATTAAAGTATCTCATGAACTTGAAAGAAGGGACTGAGGATACTTATGTTGATGATATTGACCATTTAGGAAATAGACGAGTACGTTCAGTAGGGGAGTTGATCCAAAACCAATGCCGTATGGGATTGGCTAAGATGGAAAAAATTATTAGAGAGAGAATGAATTTATTTGATTTCTCTTCGGATACTCTTACTCCAGGTAAGATTGTTTCTGCAAAAGGACTTGCAGGTATCCTTAAGGACTTTTTTGGTCGCTCTCAGCTTTCACAGTTTATGGATCAAGTAAACCCAGTGGCAGAATTAACTCATAAAAGACGTCTTTCAGCTCTCGGACCTGGGGGATTGAATAGAGAACGTGCGGGTTTTGAAGTGCGAGATGTTCATCCTAGTCACTATGGAAGAATTTGTCCTATTGAAACACCAGAAGGACCAAACATTGGTTTGATTACTTCGCTTTCATCTTATGCTAAAATCAATGAATTCGGATTTATTGAAACACCTTACAGAATTATAAAAGATGGTTCTGTTACGGATGAAATTGAGTATATGACTGCTGATCAAGAAGAGAATAAAATTATTGCTCAGGCTGCGACTCCCTTAGATGAATTTAAAATGTTTAAAGATAGCATTTGTAAGGCACGATCAAGAGGAGAGCCCGTAGAAGTTGATAACTCTAAAATCACGCATATGGAGGTTTCACCCAAGCAACTTGTTTCTATCGTAACAGGTTTGATTCCGTTTTTGGAGCATGATGATGCGAACCGTGCTTTGATGGGAACGAACATGCAACGTCAAGCAGTCCCGCTTCTTAAGACACAAGCTCCTTTAGTTGGAACTGGGGTCGAGGCTCGAGCTGCAAGAGATTCTAGAGCTGTTATCGTCGCTGAAGAAGATGGCGTGATTGAATATGTAGATGGTTTTTCTATAACAATTGCTCCTAAACATAATCCTAAAGAAAAGAAAATCTATAAACTTAAGAAATTCTTAAGGTCGAATGCAGGAACAGCTATTAATCAAATGCCTATTTGCTGCGTTGGAGACATAGTGACAGCCGGTGATATTATCGCTGATGGTTCTGCGACAGATCTTGGTGAAGTAGCTCTAGGTAAAAACGTGCTTGTTGCCTTCATGCCTTGGTGTGGGTACAACTACGAGGATGCTATTATTATCTCTGAAAAATTAGTAAGAGAAGATTACTACACATCTTTATATCTTGAAGAATTTGAAATTACTGCAAGGGATACTAAGCTTGGTAAAGAAGAAATTACTCGTGATATTCCGAATGTTTCTGAAGAAGCTTTAGCAAATCTTGGAGAAGATGGAATTATAAGAATAGGTGCTGAGGTTAAATCAGGTGATATCCTAGTTGGTAAAATCACACCTAAAACAGAAACGGAATTAGCTCCAGAGGAAAGACTCCTAAGAGCTATTTTTGGTGAAAAAGCAGCTGATGTAAAGGATGCGTCCCTAGTGATCCCTCCGGGAACCGAAGGGACTGTAATGGATGTGAAAGTCTTTAGTAGAAGAGACCGATTATCCAAAACAGATGATGAGCTGGTTGAAGAGACTAATCGACTCAAAGATATTCATAAAGAATACAAAATGAAGTCAGAGCAAATTTACAACGAGCGACGAGATAGATTAGGTGCTCTCCTCCTAGGTGAGAAAGCTCCAGGTGCGGTCGTTCATCGTAAAACAGCTGAAATTATTATTTCTGATGGTGAAGAGATTACTCTTGATAAACTTTCAATGCTTGAAGAAGAAGCGGTTGAAAACCTTATCATGCCTGAAAATGAAGTTTACAGGCTTTTGAAGGCCATTTTAAAAGATTTTGAAGTTACTTCAGAGAAGATAGAAATCCAAAAGAAAGTTGACCTTGAGTATACTCGTAAAGGGGATACGGAATTAGATCCGGGTGTTATTCGTCAGGTTAAAGTCTATATTGCAACTAAGCGTAAGTTGCAGGTAGGGGATAAAATGGCGGGTCGACACGGTAACAAAGGTGTGGTTTCAATGATCGTTCCTGAGGCCGATATGCCTTATATGGATAACGGGCAATCTATTGAGATTATCCTTAATCCATTGGGTGTGCCTTCCCGTATGAACATGGGGCAGCTTTTAGAAACGCATTTGGGCTTTGCAGCTCACAGAGCGGGTATTTTTATTAAATCTCCAGTATTTGAAGGCTTTCCTGAGGAAGTTGTTTGGTCAATGATGGAAGAGCAAAACCTGCCCAGAGATGGCAAGTTTAGCTTATTTGATGGACGATCAGGTGAAAAGTTCGATAGCACTGTTGTTGTAGGATATATCTATATGCTAAAACTTGCTCACTTAGTCGCTGATAAAATCCACGCAAGATCTATCGGACCTTATTCTCTAGTTACTCAACAGCCATTGGGTGGTAAAGCTCAGATGGGTGGACAAAGATTCGGGGAGATGGAAGTGTGGGCCCTTCAGGCTTATGGAGTGGCACACCTACTACAAGAGATGTTAACAGTTAAATCTGATGACGTGGCAGGAAGGACAAGGATTTATGAATCTGTTGTTAAAGGAGAAAACCTCCTTCAAGCAGGTACACCAGAATCCTTCAATGTACTCGTAAAAGAAATGCAAGGGTTGGCTTTAAACATTCAGGCCAAAACCATTACAGATGAATAAACTCTAGACCTTTTCAGGAGACTTAAATGGAAGAACATGATGTTCAAGATAGCCCCGAGTTTGATAAAGTTACGATTGGTATTGCTTCAGCTGAATTAATACGTAGTAACTGGTCACGCGGTGAGATAAAAAAACCAGAGACCATTAATTACCGTACCTTTAAACCAGAGAAAGGTGGCCTATTTTGTGAGAAAATCTTTGGACCTACGAAAGACTGGGAATGTGCTTGCGGAAAATATAAAAAAATTAAGCACAAAGGTATTGTCTGCGATCGATGTGGTGTCGAAGTCACTTTGTCAAAAGTACGTAGACAAAGAATGGCCCACGTTGAGTTGGCTGTTCCTGTGGTTCATATTTGGTTCTTTAAAACAATGCCCTCTAGAATCGGAAACGTTCTTGGCCTTTCAGGAAATGAACTAGAGAAGATTGTTTATTACGAAGAATATATTGTTACAGATCCAGGTGATACGGAACTTACTAGAAAGCAGCTCTTAAATGATATTGAGTACAGAGAAGCTGTGGAGCGTTTTGGCCCAGGTTCGTTTGTTGCTAAAATGGGTGGAGAGGCTATCTGTGATCTTCTCAAAACGGAAGATCTGAAATCTATTTTAATAGAGCTAAAAGTTAAATTGCGCAAAACAAAGTCAATGCAAGCGCGTATGAAACTTGCCAAGAGACTTAAAATTATTGAGAGCTTTCTGACTTCAAATAACAATCCTGAATGGATGGTTATGTCTTGTGTACCCGTGATTCCACCAGATCTTCGCCCTCTTGTTCCTCTAGATGGCGGCCGATTTGCAACTTCAGACTTAAATGACTTATATCGCAGAGTCATTAATAGAAATAATAGACTTAAATCGATTTTAAAGCTCAAGACTCCTGATGTTATCGTTCGTAATGAGAAAAGGATGTTACAAGAAGCTGTTGATGCACTATTAGATAATGGTAGACATGGACACCCAGTAATGGGAGCCGGAAATCGACCTCTGAAATCTCTTTCAGAAATGCTTAAAGGAAAGAGCGGTCGTTTTAGACAAAACTTGTTAGGTAAACGTGTGGACTACTCTGGACGATCTGTAATTATGGTCGGTCCTAGCCTCAAGTTTAATCAGTGTGGTCTTCCAAAACAGATGGCGCTTGAACTATTTGAGCCCTTTATAGTCAAACGGCTCAAAGATTTAGGACATGTTTATACGATTCGTTCAGCCAAGAAAATGATTCAACGGCAAGATGAAGTTGTTTGGGATGTTTTAGAAGAAATTATTAAAGGACACCCTGTCTTACTTAACCGTGCACCGACCCTTCACAGATTGGGAATTCAAGCGTTTGAGCCAACTCTCATTGAAGGTAAAGCGATTAGAATTCATCCTCTTGTCACTAAAGCGTTTAACGCGGATTTCGATGGTGACCAAATGGCTGTTCACGTGCCTTTATCTATTGAGGCTCAGATTGAAGCTAAAGTTTTAATGATGGCACCAGATAATATTTTCTTACCATCGTCAGGAAAACCGGTTGCTATGCCAGGTCAAGATATGACAATAGGTCTTTATTACCTTATGTTAGATCCTTTATATGATCCTGAAAAATTTGGAAAGAAAGTTAAAGTTTTTAGAGATATTGAAGAAGTTTTAATGGCTTTATCTAATGCTGACTTCTTTTCTTTACCTACCGATCAAGAGAAGAATCCAGGACGCTACGTGAATACTGGACGTGGTTTGCATATTCATGAAAGAATAAAGTTAAGACTTAAATCAGGAATTATTGAAACAACTCCTGGACGTGTTATTTTTAACACCATTGTTCCTGAAGAGTTGGGATATCAAAACTACTCTCTACCTTCTAAAAGAACGGAACAGTTAATTCTAGACTGTTACAAGAAAGCAGGTCTTGAAAAGACAGTAGCTTTCTTAGACGCCCTCAAAGACACAGGTTTTAGAGAGGCTACCAAAGGTGCGGTATCTATGGGATTCTGTGATATCCCGATTCCTCCGTCTAAAGCTCAAATGCTTGAGTCAGGACACAAGCGTGTTGCTCAAGTTAGAAAGCAATATGATGGTGGTATTATAACAGAAGGGGAAAGACACTCTAAAATTATTAGTATTTGGACTGAAATTACTGATAGGCTTTCTGATGAACTCTTTACGATGCTTCAGCAACCTACAAACTGTCAGCTTAACCCTCTTTTCATGATGCTAGATTCTGGAGCACGGGGTAATAAGTCTCAGGTGAAACAGTTAGGAGCGTTGAGAGGATTGATGGCAAAACCATCGGGTGCCATTATTGAAACTCCAATTACATCTAACTTTAGAGAAGGTCTAACTGTACTTGAATACTCAACATCATCACACGGTGCTCGTAAAGGTCTCTCAGATACAGCACTTAAGACCGCTGACTCTGGGTACTTGACAAGGCGTCTCGTAGATGTTGCTCAAGAAGTAATTGTAACTGAGTTTGATTGTGAGACACTTAATGGAATTGAGGTAGCTCCTATTCGACAAGGTCAAGAAGAACTTCTTCCACTTCAGGATAGAATATTCGGACGCACAGTTTGTGATAATGTGTGTCAGCCTGGAGATACTTCTAAGATACTTGCTAAAGCTGGAGATGTTATAAATCATCAACAAGCAAAAGCAATTGATGACGCGGGTATTGATTTAATCAAAATCCGTTCACCATTAACTTGTGAAGCTAAACTAGGAGTTTGTACTAAATGCTACGGATTAAATTTAGCAAACGGTCGTCTTATTGGAATGGGCGAAGCGATAGGAATTATCGCAGCTCAGTCGATTGGAGAACCGGGTACACAGTTGACGATGAGAACGTTCCACTTGGGTGGTATCGCATCTGCTTCAGCAAGTCCAGAACTTTTAGCTGATAAAAGTGGTATTCTTGTTTGTGAAGATGTTAGGACTGTTGAAAATAAAGAGGGTGAAGTACTTGTACTCAATAAAAATGGAAAAATTCACCTTGTTAAAGATGAAGGCCGTTCTTTAGATGAATACAAAAGTCTTCTTACAACAAAATCTATTGAGCCTCAGCAAACGTTCCCTCTAGAACTTGGAACCAAGATTCTTCTAGAAGATGGTGCTTCAGTGAAAATGGGACAAAAAATTGCTCAATGGGAACAACACAATATTCCTATTATCTGTGATAAGCCAGGTTATGTGAAATATGTGGATCTTGTTGAAGGTCTTTCTACTGAGAAAAACGTCAATAAGAGAACGGGACAAGTTGAGCTTGTTGTGAAACAGCACAGAGGAGAGCTTCATCCAGAAGTCGCTATTTATGCTGATAAAGAACATACTGAGCTCGTAGGAACTTATTCACTTCCATCTGCTGCTGTTATTTCTGTAGATGAAAATGAACATGTGACAGCAGGATTTATTCTAGCTCGTATTCCTAGAGGAGCCATTAAAACGAAGGATATTACAGGTGGTCTACCTCGAGTAGCGGAGCTATTTGAAGCAAGACGCCCTAAAGAAGCTGCTGAAATTGCTAAGCTCGATGGTGTCATTGACTACAAGGGTGTTCAAAAGAACAAACGTATAATTATTGTGCGTGACGAAGTGACAAAAATGGAAGAGGAACATTTTATTCCTCTTACAAAACACCTTATTGTTCAAAAAGGTGACCATATTGTTAAAGGCGAACAGTTAACTGACGGTTTAGTGGTTCCTCATGAAATCTTAGATATTTGTGGTGTTAGAGAACTTCAAAAGTACTTGGTTAACCAAGTTCAAGAAGTCTATAGACTACAAGGTGTAGATATTAACGATAAGCACATTGAAATTATCGTACGTCAGATGCTTAAGAAGGTTCGCATTAGTGATCCAGGTGATACAACATTCTTGTATGGCGAAGATATTAATAAGAAAGCCTTCCACAATGAAAATATTAAAGTTCTTGAAGATGGTGGTAAGCCTGCACAAGCCTTCCCTATCCTTCTTGGTATCACAAAGGCTTCCCTTGGAACAGATTCGTTCCTATCAGCAGCCTCCTTCCAAGATACAACACGTATCTTAGCTGAAGCTGCTTGTGAAGCTAAGACGGATTTCCTAATGGGCTTTAAAGAAAATATTATCATAGGCCACATGATTCCAGGTGGAACAGGCTATGAGTATCATAAAAAAGTAAAAGAGCATGTTGAGAAAGAGTACGAAGAAGACTTAGTATTCGATTTTGCAAACTAAATACCAGCTTTTAAAAAAGGCCCCTTAATTAGCAAGGGGTCTTTTTTTATTTTATTTATTTAATCTTAATAAAGTGTTAATATAGTTTTTGTATTAATTTAAATAAATTGAGATCTCTAATGTCTACTTATATTTCAAGTCTAAATTCTTATCTTTCAGAAACATATATATCAGCATATAAGCATGTTCAAGAACATAAAAAAGAATATCTAGCCTCAGCAGTTGTTTTGGCTACTTCTTTTATAGCGTACTCTTATTTTAACGGTAATGGACTCTTTTCATTTAATAAAGTACCTAAAGATAGAATGGACTCTTGGTGTAAGGCATATTATTTTGATGGATCCAAAAAGGTAGAATATATTGATACTAAAAACTTAAATGATGTAGACAACTACTTTGTAAAGATTGCGAAAGCTGGAAATATTAATGACATTTGCACAGGTCCAAATCCTGGAATCTGGGACACTAAAGAAAAAGTACTATTTTCAAATCCTGAGACAAATATTGTTCCTTCTTTTTTAGCATTTCCTACGTCTAAACTAACTGCTTTGAAAATCTTAGAGGAGAATAATTTAATTGCTACGAAACCTGGAACCGAAGCATCCCAGGCTCTACTTTATCAAGTCGCAAACCCGGCATCACTAGTTTATCTTTTGAAAAAGAGGAGTGGCTGGTTTTTTGGCAAAAGCTTTAATCTCAATCAAGAAAACTCTCAAGGACTCACTCCCTTCACTCATGCTATTTCTATAAGAAAATCGCTCAAAAGAGAGTTAATCCCGATGTTAAATCTTATGATTCGATCGGGAGCTAACATTAACTATCAATCGAGCCAAGGTAGTACCCCTCTAGGAATTGCTCTTCAAGGCTATTCAAAAGAATCCTCAAAGCTATCTGATGATGTGAACACAAAGCTGACTGATTTGGTGGGCTATTTGCTCCGTAAGGGAGCGACATTGAAGATCGAAGATTTTTATAAGATCTCAGAGGTTAGAGGCCAGAAAACATTTAAAGATGTAGATTCTATTTATATGGCGATTAGAAGGTTATCTTTATCTGACTCTCGAATTTTAGATAGACTAGTGAAAAATGGTTTAGATCTTAGAGCACTTACACCAGGAAGTAGCTCTTATGCCCTTAAAGCGGGTGAAACAAAAGAACAGGCTCTTACAAAACCTCTATTATATCAATTTATACAACACTTTGGTATGGATGATTTATATTTTCAAGATACAGAAAACAAAAAAATTAGTCTGGCCAATCTTAAAATTTGTTTGAAAATTTTAACAGATCCATTCTCAAAAAATGAATTAAAAAATCTAAAAATAAAAAACTTTAAAGGATTATTTGACGCTTTTTCAAATAAACCTCCAAAAGAGAGAACCCTTCTAAATTTTGTTAAAATTCACGATAAAACCAAAGACAAAATTTTAATAAAATTTTTTGAAAAGCTTTTAGCCTAGTCACTTCTTTTAAGGAGCTAGCTGTTTAATTTTCCAAACATCTTTCTTAAGGCTATACTGGAAGCGTAAGTTTATGCGGCTAGGGCCGCCTTGCCAGAATTCAAATTCTGAGGGAATAAGACGGTAGCCACCCCAGTGCTCTGGTAGGGGAATCGTCTCATTTTGAAATTTTTTATCTAATTCAGATATTTTGCTCTCAATTTGTTGTAATGATGAAATTTCTTCATCTTGGTTCGATGCGTGTGCTTGCAGCTGGTTTGATCGAGGCCTAGAATTAAAATAAGTAGAAGATTCTTCTAAAGATACCTTAAGAATTTTTCCAGCGACTCTAAGCTGTCGATTTAGAGAGGCCCAATAAAAAGTAAGAGCCGCTTGCGGGTTTTCCTCTATATCTAATCCCTTTTGACTCTTGTAGTTCGTAAAAAAAGTAAAGCCTCTTTTGTCTAGATACTTAAGAAGCACAATTCTTGAAGATACGACTCCCGTTGTGTTTGCTGTTGCTAGTGTCATGGCATTGCCATCAAGAATTTGAAGTTCCAAAACTTCTTTAAACCAGGCCACACATTGATCATAGGGATCACTATACAAACTATCTTTAGATAAATAGGTAAAATCTTTAGGAAAGATTCTGCGGTAGTTGGAAAAATCAAAGATCATCAGTTTTTCATTTTATCGTGAATGAACTGCTCAAGTTTGATCAAATCAGCTGTAAACTTACGAATACCATCCGATAGTTGCTCCACTGCCATTTGATTTTCATTTAACATCCAGCGGTATGCGTTCTCATCAATATGAATTTGTTTAATATCCATATTTTTAGAGTCGTCAGGATGAAGTTTTTTCTCAACCTCGCCGTCACCTTTTTGCATTTCTTCTAAAAGTTTAGGGGCTATTGTGAGTAAATCACAACCAGCTAAATCGTAAATTTGCTCTGTATTTCTAAAGCTCGCTCCCATAATTTCAGTTTGATACCCAAATTTTTTATAGTAGTGATAAATCTCAGTGACAGATTTTACGCCTGGATCTTGGCCTGGAGGATAGCTCTCCACTTTATCATGCTTTTTATACCAATCAAAAATACGGCCTACAAAAGGGGAAATTAAAGTGGCATTGACTTCTGCGGCTGCAATCGCTTGAGCCATACTAAACATTAAAGTCATATTGCAGTGAATACCTTCTTTCTGAAGCACTTCTGCAGCCTTAATGCCTTCCCAGGTTGCCGCAAGTTTAATTAAAATACGTTCTTTTGGGATGCCCGCTTTTTCGTAAAGAGCAATTAGTTTATGGGCTTTGTCAATACTTCCTTGAATGTCGAAAGAGAGTCTCGCGTCCACTTCAGTAGAAACTCGTCTAGGAACAATTTTGAGAATTTCACATCCAAAGTTAACAAAAAGTTTGTCAATAATATGTGTCTTTTGAGATTGAAAGTCCTGAGCTTGGCTTTTTCCAAATTCAATAGCTTCTTCAACTAAGCTCATATATTCAGGCTGGCCAGTAGCTGCTTTGAATATAAGAGAAGGATTTGTTGTGGCGTCTGTTGGTTGATATTGCTTAATTGAGTTAATATCACCTGTATCAGCAACAACGGTTGTTAACTTCTTAAAACTCTCTAATTTATTTGACATGCCACTAGACCTCTTTTCTTGGTGTTCTTTATTCGCATTATAAAAATTAAAAAAATTATTTACTAGGCTTGATTTGGTATCAACTCAATCAATCAATGAAACCCCTTTTAAAGTATCTACTTTAAAGGAGATAGTCGTTTTTTCTGTTCCAATATTGAGCTCTAAAACGGAGCTCAATCGTGTTAAAAGAAGCTGAAATGGAATTTTCACTTGATGAGGACCTACGTCAATTGCAATCGCTGCTTGACCAAAGATTTCTTTAGAATGTTGAATTTGTTTGCATAAAGCTTCAAACTGCTTGAGCTGGTTTAAAATCTGAGACCCTAAAATATAATTTTTAGTGCACTTTTCACAAGTCAAAGTTTTAGAAAGGTTTTCATCGTTCAAAGCAGAAAAATACACGGGGTGGTTACATTCAGTACACTTGAACTCAAGATTAGATTTATCTCCCACAATTCGATCCTCAGTAGTACGGTGTAAATTACCGCCAGTATAAGGTTCAAAAACTATTTTTTCAAATATATTAAAAGTATCTGAGGCTTAAAAAAATCTTGATAAGAAGAATTTAGTTTAGCTGTATGATTAAATTTTTTTTTAATATGATAAAACTTAATCAAAACTTAACTTACTTAGTTCAATATATGAGGGTTTTTTAGCTTCTGCTAAATGAGTTTCTTTGAAAGAAACTCCTTTTTAAAATTATTGAATTGGGCTAAAATATTAAGGATTAAATTAAGATTATTTAAATAGAGGTTGAAGACAATGGATAGTGTAACTCAATTTAATAGTGGAATATCTAAACCTTGGTTCCCGGTTTATGAAGCTATGCCAAAAACTCTCGGAAGTGTTCCTCAGTTTCTTGTAATGGGACTTCCTACAGGACTAGCGATTTCTGAATCTATTTATGGACCTCACAAGTATAGCCTATATAAAGGGGATTCTATTAAATATAAGATTCTTACTAATATTGTTTTTTCAACCCTTTGCTCGGCTGTAGGAACTACGTTTCGTCAATTCCAACTAGCTCAAGCAAGCCTTAGTAGTCTTGCACAAAATTCTCTTCCCCTTCCTGAATACTTGTTTTCAAGAGGCGGAACGGACGTAACGGCTGGACTTGTAACTGAAGGTGCAAAATGGGCCTATACCCTTCCTGTTCATCTACACGCAGAAAAAGCGCTACGTCAATTTCAAGCTTCCGTGGATTCAAAGCCTTCTTTAGATACGACCCTACAAAACCTATTAGACGACTCAGATCAAAAAAAGGAACTTTTACAGGCTTCAGTAAGTGCTGCACAACACGCCCAAGATGCCTATAAGGCGCTGCAAGATCATATTAAAGGTATAGCGGAATCTTTAAATAACAACCCTGCATCTGCTTTGGCTAAAACTGTACGTTTTTCTGATGTTCCTTTAGGGCCTACTGAAGCAGTTGTAGATTCAGCTGTTAAAAATGCAGACGAACTTGCAAAAGGATGGTTTACAGGCATAATTGAAAAATTGGGGCTTAATTTAGAAAATGTGGGAGACACAGCAATTAAATTGACTGTAAAGGCAGCTGAGGCTCACACAGGGGGAGCAGGTGTTATTCCTTTAGAAATAGCTCAGGACAAAATCTTGGAGGCCTTTCATGCAGCTACGAAGCCCGCGGAAGCCGCATTAATCAAAGAAGGAAAAACCTTAATAGATGCTGCAGCTGATGCACTTGACAATGAGGCTCGAAAAATACTTACCTCAATGGCCTCACAAGAAGGTGATATATCTACAAGTGTTCTTCCTGTCTTTAATCTCTACCTTAAAGAGATTAAAGGTGGTGATTTTAAAGAAATTACTCAATTGTGCGATCCTCGAGTTAAAGAGGTTTTAAATTATCTTATGAAAAAGTCAGACGAATTGTCTCAAAAATCTGCATCTGCTGCAAATCTAGCTAACGCTCACCGCGCTTCGGCTGCTGAGGCTTTAGCGCAACTTAGAGCAAAAGAATTAGAAGCAGCAGTAGAAAAGACAAAAACAGAAGTAGTAGCTCCATCTTCAGTAGATGCCCAAATTAAAAAAATTGATACTGATATTAAAGCGTATAAACCTAAAGTTAATCCCTCCGCTGGTCTAAATATTCATACAGCTTTAAAAATGATTGAGTGGTTTGGACACATTTGGAGAACATCTTCT
Source organism: Chlamydiota bacterium (assembly GCA_022601335.1). Lineage (GTDB taxonomy): Bacteria > Chlamydiota > Chlamydiia > Chlamydiales > JAAZZY01 > JAJACV01. The sequence goes on from JAJACV010000011.1 coordinate 18,159, forward strand.
TTTTTGAATGACCAGGCTGCCTTTAATAGAGAATTGACTGCTGTTTCTGCAGCTTATGATGATTAAAACTTAAATTTACTTTGTATGCTTAGGCCGTAAGAGTTATCTTCCGGCCTTTTTCCGTTTTGTCCCTTTTTGAAAAATAACTTTTTTATTGAAAATTTAGTCTCATGGGGCGATAATGCGCCACAATTTTGTGAACCCCATGAATGGAAAAGTATAGCAATGGAAACTTTGGAAAAAGGAAAGCAGAAGTTAGGAGAAATTTGTGATCTTCTTAGAAAGGATACGTTGGAGCCTGCTCAAAAAGAAGCTCTGCAAATTGTTGAATCTGCAAAGGCAGAGAGTCAAACTATTGTAGATAATGCCAAGAGAGAAGCACAGCAAATAGTAGCTGCGGCTCAAAAACAAATAGAACAAGAAAAGGTTTTATTTTATAGTTCTATGGATGTGGCATCTAAGCAAGCCTTTGACAAACTTCGAGAAGATATTGAATTAAAGCTCTTTAACCAAGAACTTAATTCTCTCATTCACCAAATTTCAGAAGATCCACAAAGAATAGCTCAACTTGTAAATGTCGTCGTAGAAGTCATTGAAAGAGAAGGGCTGTATGGAAATCTCTCTTTAGGTCTTTCTAAATCGATTCAACCTCAAGAAATTAGTAAGTATTTAATGAAAGAGCTTACTGATAAATTAAACAAAAACGAAATCCCTATTGAGACAATTTCAGGAGGGGCATCTGTACACCTCAAAGATAAAGCAATTTCTATCGATATTTCTGATCAAGCACTGAAAGAACTTTTTGGTAATTTCTTAAGAAACTCTTTCAGAGAAATTTTGTTTAAAAACGTTTAAGGAGCGCATAGCGCCATGAACCGTTATTATTTTTTAGCAAGTTTACTGCCTTCTCTAAATATGGGGACGCCTCCGGAATTTCCATTCTGGGAATTTAAAGAGCTTTGCATGCAAAATTTATCACCCCGAGACCTAGAGCAAACTCAAGTGATTCGAGGGTATATAGATCTTAAAAACCTTCGCCCATTTTGGCAGCAAAAAGAGCTAGATCCCCATGGAAACTATAATCATAAAGAAATCGAGGAGCATTTGCTGCTAGAAGAAGGGTTTCCAGATTATGTTTTTGAGTTTTTAAAGGAGTATGAAAAACTCGAGGAGAAATTTGAATTTTTTCCAGTATTATTGGCTCGATTTTTTCAGGAAGAAATTGAAAAGTCAAAAGGTTTTCTCAAGGATTTTTTGATTTTTGAAAGAGAATGGCGTTTAGTCATGCTTGCTATGAGAGCTAAAATTTATAAAAGAGATTTGGCTTGGGAATTGCAACACGAAGATCCTCAAGAGATTTTGGTAGCTCAAATTTTAGCGCAAAAAGATGCAGAGAACTTCTCACCTCCTGAGGGGTATGAAGATCTGAAAGAAATTTTTAGTGAGTTTAGACAAGATCCTCTTAAACTTCACTGGGAACTGGCAAACTGGAGAATTAAAAAGATCGCAGATCTTCCTCAAAGAGGAACATTCTCCATAGATCGCATTCTTTGCTATCTAGCTCAACTCATCCTTGCAGAAAACTGGGTTAAGCTTAATCATGAGCAAGGAATGAATGTTGTGCAAAATATTATGAAAGAACAAGAAGGTTAATTTAGATGTCAGAACAAAATGCAACTGGGATTGTAGTAAAAGCTTACGGGAACCTACTTCAAGTGCGATTTGAAGGACACATTAGACAAGGAGAAGTAGCTGGAGTCGAGGTAGACGGACAGACACTAAAGGCTGAAGTAATTGAAATTCTGGGTAATGAAGCTAAAATTCAAGTTTACGAAGATACAAGAGGCGTAGGTTTTGGTACGAAAGTTGTTTTTTCTGAAGATCTACTAGAAGCAGAACTTGGGCCAGGTTTATTGCAGTCTGTTGTAGATGGTCTTCAAAATCCGTTAGAAAACTTAGCTGAAGTATGTGGGTTTTTCTTAACTAGAGGTGTTTATATTCCGCCGATTAACAGAGAAAAAACTTGGGAATTTACTCCTGTTGCAAAAGTAGGAGATCAACTCAAAAGAGGGGACCTTCTAGGGACCACTCCAGAGGCTCATTTCACACACCAAATTATGGTTCCTTTTTCGTTTTACGGAAAAGTGACATTGTCTGAAGTGGCCTCTGCAGGAAAGTATACGGTTGATCAGATGATTGCTAAGGGGAAGGACGAGTCAGGCAGAGAACACGTTTTTACTATGATGCAAAAATGGCCTATAAAAAATGCACTTCTTGAAGGCACAAAAATTAAAGCATCTAAGATGATGAGCTGTGGACTGAGAACGATTGATACACAATTCCCCCTCGTAAAAGGAGGATCTTTTTGTTCTCCAGGACCTTTGGTGCAGGCAAAACAGTTCTTCAACATCACCTTTCTAAATTTTCAAAAATTGATATAGTCGTTGTAGCAGCTTGTGGTGAAAGAGCCGGAGAGGTGGTTGAAGTACTCAAAGAATTTCCTCATCTTCAAGATCCAAACACGGGTGGAGCTCTGATGGAAAGAACCATCATCATCTGTAACACATCTTCGATGCCAGTAGCTGCAAGAGAATCCTCTATATACCTTGGTGTTACCATTGCTGAATACTATAGGCAAATGGGATTGGATGTTTTACTTCTTGCTGATTCTACATCGAGATGGGCTCAGGCCCTTCGTGAGATGTCAGGTCGACTGGAAGAAATTCCTGGTGAAGAAGCGTTTCCCGCTTATTTAGCTTCTCGTATTGCAGCTTTTTATGAGCGTGCGGGTGCGGTTGAACTGAGTAATAAAAAAGTGGGTTCTGTGACCATTGGGGGAGCGGTTTCGCCTGCTGGAGGAAACTTTGAAGAGCCTGTTACTCAAGCGACGCTTTCTGTTGTAGGTGCTTTTTTAGGTTTATCAAGAGCTCGTTCAGATGCTAGAAGATATCCTGCGATTGATCCGCTGATCTCTTGGTCAAAATATGTTGAAATTGTAGGTAAAGATCTTGAAAGCCAATTCCCTGATTGGGAAGCTAAAGTACGAATGACTCAGAAAGTTATGAGAGAGGGTGATGAAATAGGAAAGAGAATGGAGGTTATTGGTGAAGAGGGAACCGCCCTTGAAGATTTTGTCATTTACTTAAAGGGCGAGTTGTATGACTTTGCTTACTTGCAGCAAAATGCTTTTGATGCAGAAGATGCCTTTTGTCCTCTTGATAGACAACTGGTCTTGTTTAAGCTTATTTGCGAAATTTTTGAATCGACTTTTTCATTCAATTCTCACGATGAAGCAGAAGTTATTTTTTAAAGCTACAAAACTTTTTGAAGAACATGAATTTTACTCCTTTTGAATCAGATAAATACAAGGAAATATTAGGGGAAGTTCAAAAAATGTTACAAGAAGCGCATAAAGAAGGAGCTCAAGTCTAATGAAAGTTGTACACGATCGAATTAATAATATGCGTGGTAACCTCATCACTGTGACCTCTAAGGAAGCTGTCTTAGGAGAGCTTGCAATGATAGAAAAACGAGATGGAACCAAAACGCTTGCTTCTGTTTTGAGATTTGAAGAAGATCAGATTACTTTGCAAGTATTTGGAGGGACAAGGGGTATTTTCACAGGAGATAAAGTTATTTTCCTGAAAAAAGAGATGACTGCTGTTTTTGGAGACCATTTATTTGGTCGTCGACTTAATGGCGCAGGCGAACCTATTGATGGGGGGCCTCAAATGGTAGGGGAAGAAATTCCTATTGGAACGGCATCTTTTAACCCAGCTCGGAGAATTGTCCCAAAAGAGATGGTTCGTACAAATATCCCAATGATCGATGTTTTTAACTGTCTTGTTAAATCACAAAAGATCCCTATTTTTTCTGTAGCTGGAGAGCCTTATAACCAGCTTCTCATGCGTATAGCAAATCAAACTGATGCAGATGTCGTAATCATCGGAGGTATGGGGTTAACTTTTGATAATTATCAAGCATTTATCGACAATGCTGAGAAATCAGGTACGCTTAATAGAACCATTATGTTTGCTCATCGAGCAACGGATCCAATTGTAGAATGTGTTCTTGTCCCAGATATGGCTTTAGCTTGTGCAGAAAAATTTGCACTTCAGAATAAAAATGTTCTGGTTCTTCTTACAGATATGACTGCGTTTGCAGATGCGATTAAAGAAATTTCCATTACTATGGACCAAATCCCTTCCAATCGAGGTTATCCAGGTTCACTCTATTCCGACTTGGCATCGCGCTACGAAAAAGCTGTAGATATTCAAGATAGTGGGTCTATTACACTAATTACAGTGACAACCATGCCTGGTGATGATGTGACACACCCTATTCCTGATAATACAGGATATATTACTGAAGGTCAGTTTTATCTCCACGGTGGACGTATTGATCCCTTCGGTTCACTATCTCGTTTAAAACAACAAGTGATTGGTAAAGTAACTAGAGAAGACCATGGTGAAATTGCAAATAATATGATTCGCCTGTATGCAGATTCTAAAAAAGCTCGTGAAAGACAAGCTATGGGATTTAGACTTTCAAAGTGGGATGAAAAGTTGCTTAGTTACTCTGTGCGCTTTGAAAATGAAATGATGGATTTAGAAGTAAACTTACCTATCGAAGTCGCTTTAGACTTAGGCTGGAAAATTTTGTCTGAGTGTTTCGATAAAGGAGAAGTCGGTATTAAAGAGAAGATACTAGAGGCTCATTGGCCTAATAAATAATTATGGCAGATATCAAACTGACAAAAAATGAATTGAGAATGCAGCAAACTCGCTTAGGGCAACTTCAGCGTTACTTGCCCACTCTTCAATTGAAAAAAGCACTTTTACAAGTAGAAGTTCAAAATGCTAAAGCGGGCATAGACGCACTTAAAAAAAATGCCAAAGAAGCTCTTCAACATGTAGAAGATTACGCAAGGCTGTTTCCGGAAATGGATTTTCCTTCGATCGAGCAAGCTCTTGAAATAGATGAAATTAAAAAATCTTATGAAAATATTGCTGGGGTTGAAATACCCATTTTTGAATCTGTTTCATTTCATCCTTTAAAATATCATTTATTTGATAGCCCGACTTGGATGGAAGGAGCTATTGAAGGTGTACATAGATTAATCGAGGCAGAGTGTCATCTTAAAATTGAGAATGAAAAACTCAGATTGTTGCAAAACGAATTGAGAGAAGTCTCTATTCGAGTGAATCTTTTTGAAAAAGTGCTTATGCCCAGAGCTGTAATAAATATTAAAAAAATTAAAGTTTTTTTAGGAGACCAACAACTGGCAGCGGTTGCACAAGCCAAGGTTGCGAAAACTAAAATAGAAGCGAAGAAGGTAAAAAAATGCGCATAGATGTTCAAAAATTTTTACTCTTTGGTCCCTCAATTCAAAAAAAAGAATTTTTCAGAAAAGCACAGCAACTGGGTGTCATAGAATTTATTGACCATAGTGGGCAAAAATACGATATCGTTCCAGAGCCTGTTAAAAAAATGAACAAAGCTTTGCGTGTTTTGAGAGGCGTGCCTATTTTAGAGCAGTCAGATGAAGAAGACTTAGAAAGAGCAAGTGCCATTACAGAAGAAATTTTGGGACTTCATGCAAAGCATCAAGCGCTTTTTGAAGAAAAGCGACTCATTAATCAAGAAATGACGCGAGTCGCTGTTTTTGGAGATTTTAATTACAAAGATGTTGAATTTATCCAAAATCAAGGTCATCGAGAAGTGCAATTCTTTTTTTCTAAACATAGAGACAAAGTGCCAGAAGAGGCGCCCTTAATTTATGTCGGAAAAGATCACGATCTCTATTATTTCATAGGAATAAGCCGAGAAAAAATAGCTTATGAAAATATGGTTGAAATGATCGTAGAGAAGTCATTCGGAGAACTTAGCTTTAGAAAAAATGAAATCATTAATGAAATTCATGAAATAGAACAAAAGCTGAAAGAACTCTCACGTTTTAAATCTTTAGTTAAAAAGGCAGTGATTCATTCCTTCAATGAATACTACTTAAAGATGAATCACAACTTTGTCTCATATCATTGGGAAGAATCCTTTTTTTCTACGGAAGTCTGGATTTCTAAAACCAAAGTGAAAGAAGTCGAAAGATTGTTAGAATCTTTTTCTATTTTTATATCTCAAATTGAAAATGATGAGAATGATAAAATTCCAACTCATTTAGAGAATACAGGGCCTGGTCGACTAGGGGAAGATTTAGTTTATATTTATGATACGCCTTCAATTAATGATAAAGATCCGTCTACATGGGTCTTATGGGCTTTTGCTTTATTCTTTGCCTTTATTGTTGGAGATGGGGGGTATGGGTTTGTTTTTTTAAGTCTTTTCTTTTTAATTCGATGGAAAGTTAAAAAACCAACAGACTCTGTAAAGAGATTTAATAAACTTTTAGGGATTTTATCGGTCAGTTGTATTGTTTGGGGCTTTTTTGTTAGTTCCTTTTTTGGGATTAATTTTAGTTTGGAAAGCGGAATTAAGCGTTATGCGCCCATTTCTTATTTAGTTGAGAAAAAACTTTCATACCATATGTCTGAAAATGACCAAACTTATCAAGAAACAACGCAGCAATTTCCTGATCTTAAAAAAGTAAGGCTTCCCTACGAGTTTTTGACTCAAGCAGTAAAAAATAAAGATGGAGTGAAGCAGTTTGTTGTTTATGATCAATTTGCGAACAATGTAATGCTTGAACTGGCTCTCTTTATTGGGACAATTCACTTAATTTTCAGTATGCTTAGAGGAATGAGTCGATCTTGGGCAAGGGTGGGTTGGATTTTCTTCTTAGTAGGAGCTTATCTCTATTTCCCTGAATCTTTGAAAGCAACCTCCTTAATTCACTATGCATTCGGAATAAAAAAAGTAGTCGCTGCCTTTATTGGACCTTATATTCTGTTAGGAGGAGTGGGACTTGCAGTCTTGCTTGGTTTCATTCAGAATAAGCTTAAAGGTGCAGCTGAAATAATGACTATTATTGAAGTATTTGCTGATGTCTTATCTTATTTAAGACTTTATGCCTTGGCTCTAGCAGGATCGATTATGGCCAATACTTTCAATTCCTTTGGGTTGAATATGCCTATTGCAATCGGAATTGTTGTTATTCTTGTAGGGCACGCTTTAAATATCGTTTTATCGGTAATGGGAGGGGTCATCCATGGACTGCGTCTTAATTTCTTAGAGTGGTACCACTACTCTTTTGAAGGTGAAGGAAAAAAACATACCCCTCTAGCTTTGTTAAAATTTAGAAAATAAAAGGAGTCTACTAAAATGGATTATACTGTATTAGGACCTGCAATCTCATTAGGATTGGGGTGTATTGGAAGCTCAATTGGATGTGGAATCGCAGGGATGGCCTCCCATGCGGTCATGGCCCGTGTAGAAGAAGGGCATGGAAAATTTATTGGTATGTCCGCTTTGCCTGCCAGCCAATCAATTTATGGCTTTGTATTGATGCTACTTATGTCAGGGGCTGTTAAAGAGGGTTCTCTCTCTCCCGAAAATGCTTTGGGAATAGGAATATTTTCTGGGCTAGCATTATTATTCTCATCTGTGTATCAGGGAAAATGTGCGGCATCAGGGATTCAAGCAGCAGCAAAACAACCTGCCATTTTAGGTAAAACCTTTGCAGCTCTAGGGATTGTAGAATCATTCTCTCTCTTTGCTTTTGTCTTTGCTTTGCTCTTATTCTAAATAAGAAGATAAAAAGGATGGAAAATGGGGAAACGTACCGAGACTGATAGTTTGGGTCATATAAAGGTCGATGAAAACAGGTACTGGGGAGCCCAAACCCAAAGATCCTATGAAAACTTCAATATAGCCAGACGATTTCATGACTTCATACCTTTAGATGTCATTAGATCTTATGGCTATTTAAAAAAAGGGACAGCGCTAGCTAATCATGAGCTAGGTTTATTGAGCGGAGATAAATGTAAAACTATTACCGAAGTTTGTGATGAGATTATTGAAGGGGAGCTGAATGACCACTTTCCTCTGCTCATCTGGCAAACAGGTTCTGGAACTCAAACACACATGAATGTGAATGAGGTCATTAGTAATCGATGTATTGAAAAGCTCGGTGGGAAAATGGGATCAAAAACGCCCGTGCATCCCAATGATGATGTCAATAAATCTCAGTCTTCTAATGATACCTTTCCTACAGCTATGAATATTGCAAGTTATTCTAAAATAGTAGATGAACTATTGCCTGCTCTTCATTGTTTTAGTAAAGCTTTGGGTGACAAAGCTAAATCTTTTGCAGCTTATATTAAAACGGGGCGCACTCACCTTATGGACGCCGCACCGCTGACTCTTGGACAGGAATTTTCAGGTTATCAATCTCAAATAGAGCATGGTATTAGAGCCTTAGAAAACACTCTTCCACATTTAGCAGAATTGGCAATAGGTGGCACTGCAGTAGGGACAGGTCTCAATACTCCTCCAGGCTTTGCAAAACTTGCAGCTGAAACAATAGCAGACCTTACAGGTCATCCGTTTGTGCCAGCAGATAATAAGTTTGAAGCACTCGCAACAGAGGATGTTTCTGTGGAAGTGAGTGGAGCTCTCAAACGTCTCGCGTCTTCATATATTAAAATAGCAACTGATTTAGCATGGCTTGCCTCAGGTCCTCGCTGTGGGCTCGGGGAAATTACACTCCCTGCAAATGAGCCAGGTTCTTCTATAATGCCTGGTAAAGTAAACCCAACTCAATGCGAGGCGTTGATTATGCTCTCAAGCCAAGTGATTGGAAATGATGTGACTATAACAGTTGCTAACTCTCGAGTTAATTTTGAGGTCAATGTAAACCGACCTGTTATTATTTATAATCTTTTACACTCAATGACTCTTTTGGCAGATGGTGCGCGTAATTTTACAGATAAATGTCTTAAAGGGATTGAAGCTAATCCAGAAGTTCTTGAAGACTATGTCTCTCGATCGCTTATGCTAGCTACCGCTCTAAATACTGAGATAGGGTATGATGAAGCTTCAAAAATAGTTAAAAAGGCGCATAAAGAGCATAAAACTCTAAAAGAAGCGGCTATTGAGCTTAAAATCCTGTCAGAAGAAGAATTTGATCGTCTCGTGGATCCTAAAAAAATGATTCACCCACATAATAAATCCTAATACGTTTATTTATAAACATTTATGATTTGAATTAAAAAATCATATCTTTGCAAAAAATTAACATAGTTCTACTATGATAGACTTTTTCAAGGAGTTTATCATGTGGAAAAGAATTAGATTCAAGAACTTATCTCCTAAAATGCTGGTAGTGAGTTTATTAGTCCTTTCACTTGGATTTATAGGAGGGGTGCGTCTTTTTCAAACTAAACCAGGAATGAGTCAGGTAGATAGTCAAACGCTCTATTCTTATTCGGAACTAAAAAGCTCTAAACTAAAGAATTTTTTTGGAAAATATGAAAAACATCCAGAAATGAGAGGTCTCTTACTAAAAGAAATAGGGCCTCTATCTACAGATGAGATCAATCAAGGCTATAATATAGCCGTTAAAAATTTTGAATATGATTTAGCTATAGAGTTTTACTTACTCGGTGCAATCGATTGTTACCGAGATGGTGAAGATATCTTATTAGTGGCCATCAACTCGGGTAGATTAGGACTTGTTAAAGATCTTTTATCATCCGATTATACTCTGAAGTTATACCATCTAAACGCTGTTAGATCATTAGTGAATATTGAACAGCATAACTGGGCCTATATCTATAAAAAACAAGATACAGATGATTTAGGGTATCAAAAATACCTAATAGAATCTCAGAGACTTGCAAATACCATTATTACTTTATATAAAGAACAAAACCCTATTCAATTCATGAGATATGATACTTTCCCAACCTATCAGGAAAGTTATCAAGCAATTTTTGGAAATCAAGCCCAAGAAGAATTTAAACAGGAGCTGGATGAAACGCTTTCTGGAAAATACTCTTTCATTGAAGCGGATCATGGTACGCAGCATACTCCCGTCTTAATAAATGAAAAGGGCAAAAAAGTAGGGATCTTAAAAACGAAAAACGAAATTTTAGCTGAAAAACTTGATTACGATCATTTTGCTGGAGTACCTCCAGCTATAAATGTTTTTATTCCCGAGTATGGAGAGGTTGTTGTTCAAAAATGGGTGGTTGATTCTTACATGGGTACAGAATACAAAAGAGAAAAAGACTGGAGCCCTGAACAACTTCACCACATCAGAGTACTAGATATTCGTTTGGGAAATAGTGATAGGAATAAAGGTAATGTATTAATTGCTCAAAGAGAAAGCCGAACGCATATTCTTCCTATTGATCACGATTTGCTTATGCACTACATACCTAATGACACAAACTGGGAAGCATCTTATCTTAATTCACCTTTTTCACCTCTGTCAAAGAAGTATGTTCAGGAACTGGACTTGAATAAAGATGCCGCTGTTATGGAAAATTTAGGTTATTCAAATCAAGATATTCTGAGCATGAAAATCAGAACCACTTTGCTTAAGATGTCTATTGAACATAATCTGACACTCAAAGAAACAGATATTCTATTTAGGTTTTACTATTTTGATTTTCTTGAAAAAGCAAACGACTTGACAGCCAATGCAAGTGAGAAGGAAATAAGAAATTTATTTAATGCTCATATGAATCATGTCTCTTTAATTGTTCAAAACCCCGTAGAAGTTTGGAGCCTCATAGGCAATAATTTTGAGCTCTATATTTAAAATTGATTCCTCAATTGAATTAATCTATAATCACGGGATGTCTTTTCAACTTAAGAAAAATGCTATCGCTGTTTTATCTCTTTTCTTAGTTGGTTGTTCACACAGCCAATCGATAGCTCTTTTTGGACCTAAGGTTTCGGTTTTTAATGAACCCGTGACGCAGAATAGCTTAGCTTCAGTGCATGTTAATACTCCTGATCCACTTCATCAGTTAAACCCTCATGGACAACGCCTACATATTTCTTGGCGCATTCCAAGAAGTTATCAAAAAACGCATTTAAGAGGCGTTTTGAAAGTGCAATTTAAAGTTCCTAAGCAAATAGAAATCCCTTTTCAAATAACAAAACATTTAGGACATTTTACTTACCAAGTCATTAATGAAGATTATTTCGAACAGAAAGGAATTCTTTCTTATCAGGTTCAAATTTTCGAAAATAATCGCGAAATAGCTCACTTTCAAAACAAAATGTGGGCAAAACTTGTAGATTTAAACCCAAAGTGAAGCGATTACTGCTTCGTACTTTGAATCATTTGATTTTAATAGAATCCTCTCATAGAATGAGCTTTCCATATTTATATTAAATGAAGTGATTTAACGATGTTTAAGAAAAAAATGAAAATAGCATTTGCAGTAGGCTTTGTAATGCTTGCCCTTTTTGCTTTTGGAAAGTTTATCTTTACTTATCCAGATGATTATTTTCAAATTGGCATGAGACACTTTAAAAGTGACTCAGGATTTAAGTATCAAGTCAAAAAGGGTTATACCTCGATTTCTAGAAATGACGCTTCTTTTGAATCCATTGAACCTTTGTTATCAAACCCTGAAAGTGCTTTTGTCAATTCAGAGGATTGGGTTAAAGACCAATATATTAGAAGTATTGTTGTCTGTGAAATTCAAGGTAAAAAATATCTGGTGAAAAGGCATTTGAACTATAAGTTAGACCAATATTTTTTACACAATCCCTCGAAAGCATTAAGATCTTTTTACTATGGATGTAAACTAGACTCAATGGGTATAAAAAATCCAAGATCTATTGCAGTTATTGAAAAACGCAGGGGACTTCTTCGTCTCGCATCCTATCATGTAATGGAATTTATACCGGGTCTTATCGGAGATGATTTTTTTAAAACTCAAGATCCTCAAAGTCCAGAACTCAGAGAAAGTATTGCTAAATCTGTTGAAATTGTAAGAAAACTCGATGAAGCTAAAATTATTCACGGAGACTTGAGAGTAAAACATTTTTTTTACTTAGGGAATGAACCTTACGTTATTGATTTAGACACAGTTCATCATTACCGGTTTAGAACAAGTTTTTTTGTAAAAAAACAAAACTTCAAAGATTTAAAGCGTTTTGTACTTGGAATGAAAGCTAACCTCAAAAATGAAGATTATGAATATTTTGAAAAACTCTATTCTTCTTGTATGAGAAAAAAACCAGAAGAAGAACTCCTTGTAAAATATAAAAAAAAGTAACTCTGGTTTTTTAACAAATCTATCTTTTTATCTCTCTTCTCGATATAATTTCTCTTTTTTAAAGAGATTATTTCAATGATTAAGAGCACTCACTTTTTGAACCAGCTCAGTAATTGGGTATGGAGCTATCCTCTTTTACTTTTGCTTGTAGGAACAGGCTTGCTCTATAGCGTTTTATTGCGAGGTCTCCAATTTAGATACCTCTTCTACTCCATTAAGCTTATCTTTAGCCGACATGATGAAACAGCACCTGGAGATGTCTCTCAATTTCAATCTTTAATGACAGCGATGTCTGCAACGATAGGCATTGGCAGTATTACCGGAGTTGCAACTGCTGTTGCAGCAGGAGGTTTAGGTGCTATTTTTTGGATGTGGATTGTTGGCTTTCTTGGAATGGCTACTAAATATGCCGAAGCTATCCTAGGCATTAAATATCGTACCTTAGATGCAAACGGACAGATGAGAGGGGGGCCTATGTACTATTTAGAAAAAGGCCTTGGTTGGAAAGGTCTAGCACTTCTATTTGCTTTAGCCGGTTCTATTGCTGCCTTGACCACGGGAAATATGGTTCAGTCAAATTCAGTGGCAGTAGCTTTCACTCATTATGTTTCTATTGACCGAATTTGGATAGGAATGGTTCTCTCTCTCCTAACCGGTATTGTCCTGCTTAAGGGCATCAAAAGCATTGCTTGGGTGACAGAGTACCTAGTCCCTTTAATGGCCTCTATTTATATTATAGGGGGGCTTGTAGTTATCTGTATTAATTACCGACTGATCCCTCAAGGTATTTACCAAATTATTCATGCCGCATTCAATAAACAAGCTGCATTTGGTGGTTTTTTAGGTTCTTCTATTCTTTTTGCTATGCGTATGGGAATTGCTCGAGGCATTTTTTCAAATGAAGCGGGTCTTGGTAGCTCTCCTATTGCATCTGCTGCTGCCAGAACAGACCATCCTGGAACGCAAGCTATGATTTCAATGAGTGGTGCGTTTATTGCGACCTTTATTGTTTGTACCATTACCGGTTTAGTTATTGCCGTGACAGGGGTGCTCGGACAATTTTCTGCAAATGGAATAGCTCTTAATGGATCCAGCATGGTCATTCATGGCTTTAACCACAGCCTTCCCGGTAGTGGTTGGCTCGTCACTATAGCTCTAATGATGTTTGGGTACACAACAATTTTAGGCTGGGCATACTACGGCGAAAAGTGCTTTGAATATCTTTTTGGAAGTCATTCTATTTTCTTTTATAGAGCGCTCTACACGACAGTTGTAGCTCTTGGAGCTGTCTTAGGACTTGATTTCATCTGGAGTGTTTCAGATATAAGTAACGCTTTGATGTGCATACCAAACCTTTTGGGTCTCATAGGATTGGCATTTGTTGTAAAACAAGAATCGGATTCTTTTATTAAGGGAATTAAGCCGAGTAAAGTAAGAACTTAAACATTTAAGATTTTTTTGAGTTTGTCTTGGATCTGTTTCAATTCCTCTTCTTGAGTTTTGAGAAGCTCTTTTTGTTTGTCTACAAGTTCTTTGGGAGCTCGCTCTATAAAGTTCGGATTCGCAAGCTTTTTATTCAAAACTTCTAAATTGTGTTGGCGTTTCAAACTTTCTTTTTCAAGCCTTAGCTTCTCTTGCTCAATAAGCTCTTTTGGAAGAGGAATCGAGATATGATTTTCATCGCAAGCGCCTGAACTAAAAAAATGAGCCTCACACTTAATATTAAAAAAAGCTTCTTTCATGGGCACAAGCGATTGAATCATTGGAAGGTTTTCTTGAATAAAAGCTGTCTGAGGTCCCTCAAAATAAAGATCCGTTTTCACACTTGGAGCTATTTTCATTTCTCCTCGAATATTTCGAACTGTATAGATAATTTGCTGAAGAAATTTAAATTCGTCATTGGCTGAAACAAATAAATTTTCATGCTTTAAGTCGGTTGGATAGGGCGCTGTCATGCAACTTTTAGAGCGCATGGCGCTGAGAGCCTCAGAGGCATATGTTTCCATGTGTTCATTATGAGGAAATTTATCCATGATACTTTTTAAGTGTTGGAAAAGCTCTTCAGTAATAAAAGGAGCCATCGGATGTAAAAGGCGAAGAGAAGAGGAAAGCACTACAAAAAGAGTCACTAACTTATTATGCTTTTCAATGCCATTGCCCACTTTATCGAATAGGTAGGGCTTTGCAATTTCTAAGTAGTAGGCACAGAATTCATTCCAGTAGAAGTCATAAGCTTTTTGAGCTGCTTGATCAAATTGAAAACTATCTAAACTGGTAATAACGCATTGTATAGCTTGGCTTAATTTATGAAGAATCCATCTGTCTTCAAGCCTCAAACTCTCTAAATCTAAACCCTTCTTTAAGCCCTCAGTTTCTTTGAGGTGTATTAGAGCAAACCTAGCCCCATTCCAAATTTTATTTGTGAAATTTTTATACTCTTCAAACCTTCTTCTATCTAGATCTATTTGTCGAAGCTGGCAGGATGTAGAACATAGGGCCATACGCATGGCACAAGTGCCGTAGAGATCAATGATTTCCTTGGGATCAATGGCATTACCTTTAGATTTGGAAATTTTTTCCCATTTAGAATGCACCTCTTTTGGAGGTGTTTTCCCTAAGTCGTATTCTTGGCGCTCTTGAGGATCAACGTAGTTAATCATTCCATCTTTACTTTGTCTCCAATAAGATTTTCCGTAAATCAAACCAGTAAGGATCACATCAGAAAAGGGGAGTTGATTCATAGAGTATTCACCCATCATAAGCATGCGGGCTACCCAGAAAAATAAGATATCATTTCCAGTAATTAACAAGCTGTTGGGATAGAATTTATGGAGATCCGATGTCTTTTCAGGCCATCCAAGAGTGCTAAAGGGCCAAAGGGCTGAGGAAAACCAAGTGTCTAATACATCTTCTTCACGTCTCCAGTCTTGTGGGTTTTCAGTTACTTCTTTAGGCTCTCCATCATCAATATGGCAAATGATACGATCAGGGTCCTCTTTGTGGTACCAAATAGGTATCCTGTGCCCCCACCAAAGTTGACGGCTAATGCACCAGTCTCTTAAATTATCTATCCAGTGAAAATAGGTGTTTTCCCAATTTTTAGGGTGCAGTTTAACGTCACCACTCTGCACAGCTTTTTTAAGCTTTTCAGCAAAAGACGTCATTCTGATAAACCATTGCTTAGAAAGATAGGGTTGAATAATCGCCTTAGAACGGTAAGAAACGCCGACTCTATGTGTATAAGGCTCTACTTTAACTAAGTAGCCTTCTTGTTTAAGTTCTGCTACGATTGCCTCTCGCGCCTCTTCCATTGAAAGACCCTCATACTTCCCCCCGTTGTCATTGATTTTTCCATCGGGAGTCATAATATTAATCATTTCAAGGTGATGTCTTTTTCCAACTTCATAATCATTTGGATCGTGAGCAGGAGTAATTTTCACAACACCTGTGCCAAAATCTTTATCAACGTAGTGATCTAAAAGAATAGGAATTTCTCTAGAGCAAAGAGGTAAAATTACTTTTTGCCCAGCGTAAGGGGTGTACCTTTCATCTTTTGCAGAAATAGCAATAGCAGTATCTCCCAGAAGTGTTTCAGGACGGGTGGTTGCAATCGTTAAAGATTTTGAGCTACCAACAATGGGGTACTTAATATAATAAAGGTAATCTTCTTTTTCTTCATACTCTACTTCATCATCAGCAAGAGCGGTTTGAGTAACAGGATCCCAATTAACTAAATAGAAGCCTCTGTAGATAAGTTTTTCATCGTAAAGCTTTTTGAACAAACTTAAGACAGCTCGATTTATAGAAGGATCCATAGTAAACTTCAGGCGACTAAAATCACAAGAAGCTCCTAATTTTTCGATTTGTTTAATAATATTGTCTTTATGAGATGTGCTCCAATCCCAGCAAAGTTTTTCAAAATGGTCTCTTTTGACATCGGCTCGCTTCTTATTTTCTCTGCGTATTAAATCACGCTCAACAACGGCTTGCGTAGCAATACCTGCATGGTCCGTTCCCGGTAACCACAGAACCTCGTAACCTTGCATGCGTTTGTACCTAGCAATAAGATCTTGAATAGTTGTTCCAAGAACGTGGCCCATATGCAAAATTCCAGTGACATTGGGAGGGGGCATCACAAGAGAGAAGGGTTCTTTTTTTGATTGAGGATCTGCTTCAAATAAGCGATTTTCTTTCCAAAAAGAGTACCACTTATCCTCTACTTCTTTAGGATTATAAGCTGTTGGTATTTCGTCCATATATCTATGAGAGTTAAAGCAAACCAGGATATCAAAAGTAGAAAAAAAAGTATATTGAAACGATATCCAGTTTTTACGTTAAATTTTAAATTTAATGTAGGACGGCATGGTTTCTAAAAGTTGTTGGAAAATTATATGTACCTTTTTCATCTTTGAAAGCGGCTAATCTTTCTGGAGAGGCTATCAATGAGAAAAGGTCAGGTAAATTAAATTTTGGATCAATTTGATAAGTTACTTGAGCTTTTTTGGAATTCCAAAATGAGGTTTGAATATCCATTTTTTCTTCTACGGAGATGTATAAAGCCTCAATGGTCTCCTTAATAGAGGTTAGCATCTTTCCTTGCTGGTGGGAAATAGGTTGATTGAGGGAACATTCTGCTTCAAAATCACTATGGCGGTAGCAAGTCATTGCTACTTGAGGGTTATTCTTATGTGAAATCACTATTGTATCAGGCTTAGCTTGGCCTAACAGATAAGAAAATGTATTCGACCAAGTTGATTGTTGTTGAATGTTCAAAGAGTCAGAATAAAGCTGAATTGTTTTTTGAATAGCTGATTTAGGGTGAAATAAATTTTCATCTGGTCTGATCTTATAAAATAAATGGCGATTATCTAAGAGAGACAGAGCTGTTTCAGGGATAGAGGTTTCTTTGTGAAAGGATAGAGAAACAAGGTCGGAAATAATATAAGCTGCTACTCCTGTTACCAAAGTAAGAGCTGCTATCGAGCTCCAGTACTGTGTGTCAAAAGTAGAAGCTGCTGATTGCAGTCTTCTCAAGGAATTTGAAAAAATTGATCCGCCTGAGACTGAGTTTTTAGAATCATTTGAAGAACCAAAGGGGTTTGAAAACAGGCTTAAAAAAGAAGTGGTAAATGGATAAGCTATTGTTTTTTTAACTTCAGTACATACAGGAGCTTCTAGAGGACTATTTGGCTTTTCATTGATTGATTTGGGTTTATCTTCAGGGGGAAGTCTTTCTACGAAGCTTATTAACTCCGAGGGGGCTGGAGCTTCAGTCGTTAAAGGGTTTGGGGTATTAGTTTGAGAAGGAGGCGCAGGGATATCAACATTTTCAGGTGACTCAGGATCTCGAAAGGGGCGATATCTTGAAGAGTCCATAGAACTTTGCAAAGATAAATAATGCCCACTACTACCTGTTACGTGCATATTAACTCCTAATTTGACATGCAATATACTTAATAATTTCTTTAAAAAAAAGCTGATTTTATTTTTTTCGTCGATCCTGAATTAGAATTTAAATAACGAAAGAGACATCTTGTGTAAAATTCTCAAATTAAAGAAATAAGGCCAGTAGATCAGGTTCATGAGCCTGCGATGACCTTTGATGAGTGCTTTTGGGGAAAATAGTTAGTTTAAACAAGACCTCTGTATTCGATGCCTGAAGTTTTTGTACCTACCTTAATTGGCCGCAATATTAAGTTAAAAAATTTTGTTTACAAAGAAATGCTCCTTGAGAATAAGGAAATTTAGAGATCAATGATAGGAAGCGAAGTCTTATTAGGGGTCTATTACTCTTAAAATCAAGAGGAGAGCATGCGTAGCAAAAACTTTATCATACCCATGATATTTTTAGTCTTTGCCCTTTGTATGGAGGTGCCACTTTTATCATCTGCCCTTAATTTGCAGGTGCTTAAAGGTGAAGTCTCTGTCGTTGAGCAAGGAGAGGGGACGAAGATCTATGCTTCTGATAATAGTATTATCACTTATAATGCGTTTAATGTCGAAGGGCAAGAAACAATAGAAATTATTCAGCCGAGCGAAGAGGCTACGTTGATAATTCAGATTGAATCGAATGCACCTACTGAAATTAAAAATCGCTTAATTGCTAATGGGCATGTCTATATTATTAACCCTTATGGGATTTTTTTAGATAAGACTGCTCATCTTGAAAAGGGATCCTTTCACTTAATTGGGGCTGAAATTCAAACAGAAAACATTCACGAGAATTTTAATCCAGCTCCTTCCACAGGGGATATTGTGAATCACGGATGGATTGAAGCTGCTAAGCAAGTGAGACTTGTAGGTAGACATATTGTTAATTCAGGGATTATTTCTGCAACTGACTCCGTTCAACTGATTGATAATAACGCAAAAGATCAGCTCTCCGTACTTCATACGGGGCTTATTGAGGCAAAAGAAGTCTTTATTGAAGCCTATAAAGGAACGTGTGAAATCTATGGCCGTATAGAGGCCAAAAATAGAATCGATGGGCAGTACGGAGGCAAAATTTCAATTCAAGCTGAGCATATTAGATTAATCGGAGCCTATTTAGATGTATCAGGGGAT
Organism: Chlamydiota bacterium; assembly: GCA_022601335.1. Lineage (GTDB taxonomy): Bacteria > Chlamydiota > Chlamydiia > Chlamydiales > JAAZZY01 > JAJACV01. The sequence continues at coordinate 36,917 of JAJACV010000011.1, forward strand.
TTTGGAGGGGGATTTGTTAACTTAGGTGGCGATTTGCTAACGAAGGGACAAACCTTTAAAGCTAAAAGAACATCTATTGACTCGACTTCCATTATAGATGCGAGTGCTATTGTGTATGGTCCAGGAGGAGAGGTCTTAGCCGGATCTAGAGAACTCACTTCTTTTGACGGAGAAATTTTTGCAAAAGGCGGTTTGAAAGGGGGAGACGGTGGACTTGTTGTTACAACCAGTCTCAGTCAATTAGGAATTTATGTGGGCACAGTTCATGTTAATGCAACATCAGGCCTTCAAGGATCTTGGATTCTTGATCCTCTTTCCAGAAAAGAAATAGAGTTAAATAGTGAGACAAATAGATGTTTACAAGTCAAAAAATAGAACCCTCTTTATGGCCTTGGGCTTATTTAAACTCTATTGAGGATCAAAATACAACTCAATGGGTTGAATTAAGAGACCAAACTCAAGTTTTGTATAATTTAAATGGAATTGGTTCGGAGCATGATGTTCGACATACATTTGAAGATATGTACATTGACTTAGCTAAAGATGTTCAAAAAGGTACAGAATTGTCTATTCGTTGTGACCAACCTTATCTGTCTTAGCTGTAATAAGAATACTTTTTCCATTTTTCATAGTAAATGGCAGCTTGGCCTTCTTTATTTCCCGTTTTGTAATACAAGTAAAGCTGTCGATAAAGGGTCATAAATTCAAAATCAAAGGCAACTTTAGACCATTTTTTTAGGTGAAGTTGTTTTGACAGGTAGAGACAGGCAAGTATACCTAAATGGGGAATGGATGTTTCAACATCTTCAGAGAAAAATTCTAGAGCCTGTTTACTTCCCTTCGTTCCAAATATATAACAGCCCTCTAAAAAATGTTGATCAAAATGAATTTTAGCTTTTTTAGCCGTATGTCTACGGAGTAATATTGTAGCTTCTTCAAACTGACGATTAATAAAGTAATATTCAATAATTAACTTATCGTAACTTTCTTTTTGTTGGATGTTTAGATCTCTTTTTTCAACCTCTTTAATAATAAAATCTACTAGATTGAGTTGGTTAAAAAAGAGAGCCTTATCTAACAGAATAAAAAATATATTCTCAGCAAACTGAGAAGGTGACTTTCCTACTAACTCAAAGAAAGTAGAAAAAAGAGGCTTCGAAGGTTTTTTTTGGAGCAACTCGAAGAGCTTTCGATCAAAGACGGGAAGCTGTTTTAGATGATCTTTAACAAAAGCTTTGGATCCCAAAAGCCAAAGAGCGATTAAAGTGTTCTTGTAAAGAAGGGGTGTTTTGCATAGGGAGAGAGTCTCTTCTAAAATGTAGACTTTGCCAAGCAAGAAGCTCAAATTGATAATAATCTGTAAAATTTGCTTATTTTCTGCAGCATGATCATCAAGTTTTGTCAGGAAAAAATAGACCCCTTGCTTATTTGCTAGGTTGAGAATTAAGGGGTCAATCATTTGTATGCGAGCTGCATAAGAGTTGTATCGAAGAGCCAGTAAAATAAATTCGTAAGTTCCTAACCGGTTATTATGGGAGCATTGGTACATGCGATAAATAATGTGGTCATATATCAAGTAAAGAAGTGGATGTTTGGGGTAGCGACGAATAGCCAATTCCAAGCACTTGCGTTCTTCATCGAGATCGGCTTGTGTTCGATAGACTAAAGCTTTTCCCAGATACTCTAGAGGAGCACCAGGAGTGTTTTTAAGATTTTCAAATTCTTCTAATGCTTTGTCAAGCATACTATTTCTCTGTACTTTATCAGGTAAGTTATGAGATTTGCCAATGAGACACAGGCCACTTCTGAAAAGGGCTTCCCGGCTTTCATGTCTTCCAGGGAAAGCTCTACCGATTCTTTGATATTCAATGAGGGCTTTGTCATAGTTTTTATTTGCTAAAAAGGTACGTGGAACTTCTAGACAACTAATAATAAGAGAGGGGCTAGAGATAAATATTTTAATCGAATCCATCTTGAAATGGGCATCTTTAAATAAAAGACCTGCATGTGTGCCTAGAAGATCCAAATAGGATAAATACGAAAATTGTTGGATGCCGTTGATATAAAGAAGAATGCGGTTATTAAATTGTTCAAATTGAATTTTGTAGGGGACACCGTATTCTAAAACTATATGTGGGAGGGAGAGCAGAGATACATTATTTCTATTAAGTTTAGAGGGGCGGTTACTTTCTGGAGAAGCAGAAAGCCATACATCATATCCTTCAAAAAGGTGTATCCTGTCTTTGCCTCGAGTCGCATTGATAAGGAGTCCAATTCCAGCACACCCCTTTTCTAAAGTGATATTCATTTCCATTTTCATATGAATGGCATATGACTTTTTCGAAAGCATCAGACAAATCCACTCAAAAGCATCCGTTCTTTGTGAAATGGCTTGGTGTTTTGAAATTAAGATATTTTCGTTAAAATCCCAGTCTGATTTTGAATAGAAGTTTAAAGAACTTTTTTCTATCCACTCAGAACCACCTTTTATAAAGTTAGTTAAGTCATTTAATAGCTCTTCCATGGTTTGATAGCGATTCTTGGGGTCGGGAGAAAGACACTTTTGTGTAATGTTGACAAGTGTATGGGGAATGTCTCTATAAGGAGCCACTTCAATAGGGTTTTTAAGAACCTCTTTATCTATATTTTTTTTAGCCTCCTTTAACTTCTTTCTATTAAAAGGAAGTTTTAAGGTTAAAATCATGTAGAGCATAACTCCTAAAGAGTAAATGTCAGTTTGGTAATCTGCAGGAGCTCCTTTAAAACGCTCAGGGGCCATAAAGGAAAGAGTGCCTATGATTTTCCCAGGGGAAGTTAAGCTCGGAAATTCAAGTTCTTTAATGGCGTAAGAGGGATCTTCACTTGCAATATTTTGAATTTTATCAGCCACCCCCCAATCAAAGATGAGTACCTCTCCATATTTACCTATGAGAATATTTTCAGGTTTTAAATCTCGATGTATAATTTGTTGACTGTGAGCGTAAGCCACCGCTTCGCAAATCGTTAAAAAAATACGTGTTAAGGACTGAATGGAGCCAACGGGTGTGCCAATATTTTGAGGGTCTCTTTCCTGCTCAAGAGTTTCTATTAAGATCTTTTTTAAATTGCTCCCATCGATGTAGGGCATGGTGTAATAAGGTAGCGCGCTATCTTTTGAAAGAGAATAGATAGGAATAATACTTGGGTGAGTTAACTGGCTGGCTATATGAGCTTCTTTAATAAAGCGTTGAAAAATCACTTTTTTTTCAAGGTATTCTGGGCGAATAGACTTAAGTGCTATTTCTCGCTTACACTGCGGGTCATAAACCAAAAAGACCTCACCCATTCCTCCTTTAGCAATAAGTCTAATCAACTCATAGGGACCAATTTTTTTATTCATAGAGTTTAAAAAATCTCCGTATTATCAGTACTAAGGTTGAGCATTTAAAGATTTACTGACAATTTCATACGTATTTCTAGAGAGATCCTTTTTATTGATGAGTGTTTCCAAAGTCTCTTTCATAAGTTCATGACGCTTAATATCTAATTTAGGAAATTTCCTAAACGCTGTGGAAAGTCTCGCTGTTATTTGTGGGTTTATTTTATCTAATGTACTGATTTGCTCTTGAAAAAAGCGATATCCAGATCCATCTAAGGCATGAAAATGGATATGGTTTTCTAAAAAACTGCCGATTAGCGCTCGAGCGAGGTTTGGAATTTTGTAATCGAAAGCAGAATGCTTTACTAACTTTTCCACTTGATTTAATGCGCCAGGTAGTGGACAAAGTGCTTGGATGCTTAACCACTTGACCATAACAAGTAAGTCTTTGTTCCATTTTTGATAAAAGCGATCTAAGGCTTCTTCTCTTTGTGGACAGTTTATTTGATTGAGTAGAGTCAGAGCTGAAAACTCGTCCGTCATATTGTTTGCTTGAGTAAACTGATTATAAGCCAGTTCAATATATTCCTTTTCTTGTATATGAACGAGGTAGGCTAAACAACAATTTTTAAGTCTTCTCTTGCTCATTGCTTCTGAAGAGATAGAATACGTGTCCTTATCCTCTAGGCTATGGTAGAGCTCTAAAAAGAGATCTTTATGAGCTATGCCCAATTCTTTTCTCAACCAGTTACGTACATAATGATTTCCATCAAAATCAATTGTTTTTTGTTTTTGTCCCAAAGTATTTTCAGTCGGTAATATCAATGCAAGAGTCTTTAGACCCAAGTCTAATTTAGGATTAGATAAGAGTAACCTGAAGGCTTCGGAATAATTTGTATTGAGTTTAAGCTCTTTTTTATGACGGTAATCTTCTAGTAGATCTAATAGAAGAGAGGTGCCTAACTCTTGAGAGGCTTCCCAGCGATTGAAATCATCTGAATCGTAAGCCATCAAAAAAGAATATTCTTCAGGGGTGTGAGGCGTATCAATAATAACAGGTGCTGAAAATTCACGATTGATGGAGAGAATTGGCTTTTCAGAAATATTGTCAAAAGTGAAGGTCTCTTGTTTTTCTTTGACTTCAATTAAGTTTGGAGTCTCAAAGTCTTTACCGTCGCTATTTAAAAGGCCTAACTTAAGCGGGAAATGAAGAGGAGGTGTTTCTTTGCCTTCATGCGGATTCGATTGTTCTACGTGAAGTTTAAATGTTTGAGAGGATGAATCATACTCGGTTTGTATTTTAAGATGGGGGGTTCCTTTTTGCTCGTACCATCTTTTAAATTGAGTAAAGTCTCTCTTTGAGCTGATTTCCATGGCATGTATAAAGTCATCACAGGTAATAGCGTTGCCATCATAGAGCTCAAAGTATTTTTTCATACCTTCAAAAAAGGCCTCTTTTCCTAAAAGAGTGTAAATCATACGAATGACTTCAGAACCCTTATCGTACACCGTTGTTGTATAGAAATTATTCATTTCAATATAAGAGGAGGGTCTAATAGGGTGAGCTGTTGGACCTGCATCTTCAGGGAATTGATAGCCTCTTAAAATATTAACAGTTTCAATGCGGTGGACAGGCCTGGAACTCATATCAGATGTAAACTCTTGATCTCTGAATACTGTGAGTCCTTCTTTTAAAGTGAGTTGAAACCAATCTCTTAAAGTAACTCTATCTCCTGTCCAGTTATGAAAGTATTCATGAGCAATAACTTTTTCGACGCGTACAAAATTATCATCCGTAGCACTTTCTTGATCTGCTAGAATGCAGCTTGTGTTGAAGATATTCAATCCTTTGTTTTCCATGGCTCCCGCATTGAAAGCATCAACAGCCACAATCATAAAAATATCAAGGTCGTACTCTAGATCAAATACATCTTCATCCCATTTCATCGACTTCTTCAAGGATTCCATGGCATGATGGCATTTGTCTTTATATTTTTTTTCACAAAAAATTTGAAGCTGAACAGGCTTTCCAGATCGACGCATGAAAGAGTCTTCAAGACACTCTAAATTTCCCGCTACTAGAGCGAAGAGATAAGAAGGTTTTTTGAAAGGATCTTCCCATTCTACAAAATGCTTATTATCGGGTAAATCACCCGAGTTTATTTTATTACCATTGGATAAAAGAGTGGGGTATTTATTCTTATCTGCAATAATTTTTGTTGTGTAGCTTGTCATTACATCAGGTCGATCTAAAAAATAAGCAATTTTTCTAAAGCCCTGAGGTTCATTTTGAGTGCAAAAAATATCCTTAGACTTATAGAGACCGTCTAAAAAAGTGTTGGCTTGAGGATTAATTTCATTGACAATCGTTAACTCACATCGTTGTGGAACTTCTTTAATCGTTAGAGTTTTTTCATCAACAATGTAATCACTTTCATTCAAATCTTTTTCATTGAGACGAATGGAAATTAGTTTCATTCTCTCCCCATTGAGTAGCAGCGGTTCCGTTGAGTGTTCAGGCTCTCGATAGAGCTTCATGTGAGTCGTTACTCTTGTGTTCGTATCATCAAGGTCAAAAGTTAGGTGGACATTTTCAATACCAAAGAGAGGTTTTTGATAATCTTTTAAGTATTTGGGCTTAGGGGGCTCTTGATTTGTCATTGGATCCTTCATAATAGATTTAGAATAAAATAGTTAAGTTCTGTTTTTGATCTTATAACAAGTTCAATATTTATTTTCAAACTCTCTTTAATTTTGTTTTATTAGTTAGTAATTCTTGTTTAAGAAACTTAGTATCTATTGTTTATAATTAACTTTTCATGTAGACTATCTTCGATTTTTTTTTAAAGGATTCAGATTTATGCATAACCCACTTGAAGGATCACAACTTTTTAAAGCTTTGGAAGTTTATAATGAATGCCCTCGTGCATTTGATCACTTCATAGATAATAAAGTAGGTGTTTGTATTTATGATCCTATTCATCTAAAATATAAGCACTGTTACCAATTATCTGATAAGTTTTCTTATAAAACAGCGTTGAACTTGAAGTGGAAAGATTATATGTCTGTGTCCTCACGTTTAGGAGACATTTCAATTTTAGTAGATATTGTTACTAAAACACTTTACTTCAAAAAAGATCTATTGGATACGTGCACAATGGTGCAGCAAATTGGAATGCAATCACTTAATTTTTTTGGTTCCCTTTATTTAAAAACAAAGGAAATTGAAAACAATTTAGAAGCAGGAAATATATCTTTATCTAGTTATGAAGAGTTAATATTGCAAAGAGAGCATTTAGGTTATGAAAAGTCAAAAGAGCTTTTTCAAGAATGCTCTGGTTCTTGGTCTAAATTTTGTTCGATTGAAGATATGAAAAAATTAAAAGACATTAAGGGTGTTGGGAGTCTTTTTTTGAAAAGACAACTTAGTGGATCAATGGATAATGTACGCATTGAGTGGTTAAAAACAGCTGGGCCAATTTATTGTAAGAATAAGCAGAATGACTTTTATTCCTGTTTTTCTTTTTCAAAAAAGCAATTAGTGAAGAAAAAATCGGATGATGAAAAATTAAAGGATATAGCAGCTTGGTTTTTAGCTTTCCAAGCTAATGAAATTAAATATTCGGATCGTTTAAAACAAGAAATTAAGGGTTACTGGAATTCAATGAAAGATAATAACCTAATTATTAAAAAAATAGAGGCTCTTATTGCAGATCCAACCAAATCTCACAATATTGGATATGATTTAAAAGGTTTTTAACGATTTGAAAGTGATATGGACTAATTTTTTTATTTGATTTTTCAAAAATCAATAAATACGAGTTGGTTCATATAATAATTAAAATATATTGCCATCATGCTTAAACAAAAAGAAAAATTATTGAGTGGATCTTTACTAATTGGTTTGGCTTATATGATATTTACTCAATCATTTTGGCCCCATATTTTGATTGCGCTTGGTGTTTACTTTTGTCTTCAAAATATATTTAATTCTTATTATTTAAGAGCAGCTACAGTCTTTGTTATATATAGCTCGATTTACCTCTATTTGGCCCATCCATTTTTAATTACTTTTGAAACTCTTTTAGCTGTAATATTATGTGTTTGGGGGCTCGAGAAAATTTTAAAAGCGTTTTTTCAAGCCAAACAATCCGCAGACTAGTCCTCTAGATCGTCATCATCTGGGCGAATAGGAGGGGTCTCTTGTGGAGGTTTTTTTTCTTCTGAATAAATTCTTTGGGAGTGTCTTAGCTTATAGGCGTAAATTCCAAAACACTGTCTAATAAAAGCATAACCGGATCCAATAACAAGTAAAATCCCTGTTGCCATTTCTGACACATAGTAAGTGTTTGTAATAAACAGGAGCGCAAAGAGTATAAGACTAACAAAAATATCAATAATTTTGCCTACTAAAAACTGCCTCAAGGTAATGACTACAAAAGCAGACGCCATAGCTGCGGCCCAAACGGGTAGCCATTGCATAAAAATTAACACGAGCATAGCAATACAGAAGAGAAGAAAAGCAAGAGCATTGACTTTCTTTTGGAATAAAACTTCTTTGTCCACTATAAGATCTCCTATACCTAACTTGAGCTATTTGAATCATTGTAGTAATCTGCTCAATTAGATCAAGAATATATTCAATTTAATTTTGAAGGAGATGTTTTGAATAAAACGAAAATTGTATGCACCTTAGGACCCAGTAGTTCTAGCTATGAAATGATTGTTGCTTTGATGAAAAAGGGGATGAATATCGCAAGACTTAACTTCAGCCATGGAACTCATGAAGGTCATTTAAAAGTTATTGAATATTTAAAAAAAGCAAGAGAAGAATTAAATCAGCCTTTAGCCATTATGCTCGATAATAAAGGGCCTGAAGTGAGAATAGGAAATTTACCAGCTCCTATTCATATGAAAAAAGGGGAAACTTATTTTCTTACTGAACATTTTGAAGATCATCCTCGAGCTATCCCGATTAACCCATTTTCTGTGCTTCTTAAACTTGATATAGGAGTCAAAGTTCTCTTTGATGATGGATACATCACAAGTCATGTTGTGGAAGTAGAAGAAAAAGGGGTTTGGGTAGAAATTGAAAACGAAGGAAAAGTCTCTTCTCATAAAGGAGTCAATGTTCCAGGAGTCGCTTTGGATCTCCCGATTTTAACGCCCGCAGATTTGGAAGATATACGCTTTGGTTGTTCTCAGGATATAGACATTTTAGCCGTGTCATTTATTCGTTCATCTGAGCATGTATTTAAAATAAAAAGGCTTCTAAAAGAATTTGGAAAACCTGAAGTGTTAGTAGTAGCTAAAATTGAAAATTATCAGGGGATCAACAACTTTGATTCAATTTTGAAAGTAGCTGATGGTATTATGGTGGCTAGAGGAGATCTTGGAGTAGAGGTTCCAATAAGTCAAGTGCCTCGTCTTCAGAAACAAATGATTAGAAAGTGTTTTGAGGCAGGGAAACCTGCAATTACAGCTACACAGATGTTAGAGTCAATGATTCACAATCCAAGACCTACTCGAGCTGAAGTCTCGGATGTGGCTAATGCGATTTATGACAGTACCTCTTGTGTGATGCTTTCAGGAGAGAGTGCTATGGGGGGGTACCCCACTGAATCTGTTCAGGTGCTCTCTGATATTATTGCAGATACGGAAGCTTATTTTAATTATAAAGATTTCTTTTACTCGCAAATGCAAAGCACATACAAAAATGTGCCCTCTGCTGTGACTTCTGCTACGGTGAGCACGGCTTATACGACAGAAGCAAAAGCAATATTTGTATATACCTCAACAGGCTATACATCGAGGCTCATTTCTAAATGGAGATGTGCAGTCCCTATTCTGGTTTTGACGGATCGCAAAAAGGTGTATCATCAACTTGCATTGAATTGGGGTCTTATTCCTATCTATTATCCAAAATTTAAAACAATGGCTGATGCTTTTAGTATTATTTGTGATTACGCCATAAGTAAAAAAATTGTCTCATTAGGGGATATAGTGGTTGTAACGGCAGGTTCTCCTTTTGGAGTTACAGGTTCTACGAATATGATGCTAGTTGAGAGCATTGGGGATGTTCTTATTAGAGCCAAATCTGGATATGGGGAAGTCGTAGCAGAGCAAGTAACTCACCTCCATCCTGTTGATGAAGGACGAATTTGTCCTGTGAAAAATAAGATCCTTGTTATGAGTCACTGTGATGACTCACATCTAGCCTTTCTAAAAGAGGCGAGTGGAATTATTTTAGAAAATCATGCTGATGATCTAGATTCAGAGAAATACGCTATCTTAGTTGGAAAAACTATGAATATCCCTGTGGTCGTCCGTGCTGAGGGAGCGAGCACTGTCTTGAAAGAAGGGCAGTTAGTGACTTTAGATCCAAAAGCATTTTTAGTTTACAATGGCAGCATTGCTCTGAAGCCTTAAATACTGATGAATTAAACTCAAAAAACTTAAGGGAGCTGTTTCAGCTCTTAAGATGTTTGAATGCAAGCTTATCCCCATAAACCCAAGGTTTGTTAAGATTTTTTCTTCATTCATTGTAAATCCAGACTCCGGACCTGAGCAAAAACATACATGAGATTCTGTAAATTTTGTTGGTAATGAAGTGTATAAAGAGGGAGCAGAGGGGTTCGTATCGCCAAAAAAAGCATTTTTAGGCCAATGGTCTTGGGTCTTAATGTCCTCTATCCATTTCATTTTAGGTAGGTGGAGACGCCCAGATTGTTTGAGAGCTGCAATCATTTTAGTTTCGAGTCTTTTTAACTTTTGTTCGGAGAAAAAGCCTTGGCTTTTTTCTGCTCTAAAAAGAAGGAGCTCTGTCATGCCGAGCTCCGTTCCTTTTTCAATAATAAACTCAAGATTATTGGGACTTGTAAGAGCTTGTAATAGGGTGATTTGGTAGGTCAAAGGGCTTGAAATGACATCATTAATAACAAGGCGAGTCATCTTTTTTTCTACCACTAAAATAGTCGCCTTGGCAAGAGATCCTTGGCCATTGACTAATTCAACACTCTCTCCACTTGTTTGTTTCATAACTCTTTGAAGGTGTTGGTGTTCAAGCCCAGATAATGTTATTTCTGGCTGCTGGAGTGTCTCTTGAGTGTAATATCTATAGGCTGGCATATCATTTTCCTTTCAAAAAATAAAACTCTGTCTTAGGTTTGGGTAAATAAGCAGGAGGCTTTTTATGGCGCGTATTTTATTTTATCTCTTGTTAATTTTGTTAATTTTATTTGTTATTTTTTTTGGAAAAGACACTTATTACGCAGTTAGAAAAAGTGCAAATTATAAAAAAGCAAAAAAAACAACTTGTCAGATTAAAAACCATATTCATCAAATCAAAAAAAAATCTTAGCTTTGAAAGGGTGTGTCGGGAAGACAAAGAACCCTAATGAATAAATGGCGAATATCTAGAGGTTTTTTTTCATCTTCGGGTAACTTTGAGACTAGATCATCTAAATTGAATGACCGATGTCCTCCAAGTTTCAAGAAGTGCTTTCTAATTTTTGGATTTCTCTCAAAATCAAAAATAAGTTGAAAACGATAGTCTCGCACTAATAAATCGGTTTCATCTGAGTAATAAAGGCATTCGTATTTCTCACCAATATCAAATGTATCTCTGTATTTCTTAGGTACCATAAAAGTTAAAAAACTACGTCGATAAATCTGAGGTAGAACCTTCATACCTTGCTGCACTTGATCAAATAATTGTTTATTCTGTGGCAATATAAATAAAATAGAGTCGGCTTTATATTCAGGGTAAACTCTGTGAAATCCCTCTTGCTTCCAACGCTTATGTTGCCAAAGCCATTGACCTGGGTGCTTTGTGATATGTGCTTCTAGCCCTTTCATAACTTCATCCATTAAGCGAGGGACTTCTTTTTTAATGGGATTATTTCTATTTGGGAAGATGGGGTCGGACATTGTATATTCGTATCTACCTCCCTTAAGTCTCGTGGTAGTTGCAAAAATAATAGGAGAACGTGATCGGTAGGAGAGAAGAGCCGGGGATGAAGACGTCCATGCTCTTGCTCCAAAGAATGGGAAAGAATACGACGAGGAGGTAAAAGATTGGTCGTTAAGCATTGAGAATATCTGACCTTTTTTAAGCACTTCGATCCCTTTTGAAATAGCTTTACTCATTTCAATAATCGTCCCTCCATGCATCTCACGAATAGATTTAATATAATCATAGAGTCTTAAATTTTTGATCGGTTTTCCAATGGCATACGCGGTATGTGTTTGAGTGAAATGCAAAAAACCCACTTCCCAATTGGAAATATGACCCGTCACAAGAATGATACCTTGACCTGAATCTAACAGCTCTTGACAAGGGCCTAGATTATGACCTGTGACAAAACGATTGAATTTTTTTCGACTACTTTTTAATCGGAAGTACTCGAGACCAGTGATAACTAGATTTTGAAAGGATTCACGAGCAATTTTTTTTATTTGCTTTTCAGATAGATTGAGCCTCTTAGCTAGAGCTAAGTTATTGTAGGTAATTTTTTTTAGCTTTTTAGGTGCCAGAAAATAGGTTAAACTTCCCAGTACCCACCCCAGCTTGTGAATCCAGCTATAGGGTAAAAAAGAGAGAGATAGAAAAAAGGCTCTTAAGGAGTAGTAGGCAAATTTGTGTTTAAAAGGGGTTTTATTAGACATTTTTTAGTGAGAGTTCGATGATTTTGTTGATCTGAGACTTGGATTCATAAGGCAGGGCAGATTGCCGAATTTCTTCTTTAGAAAGAAGATGTATTTTTTTTTCAATAAATGCTGTAATTATTGATGTGAGCTTTGCTGGGTGACTTAGATTTTCAAGAACGGTGCCACAACCCTTCTTTAAAATTTCTTTAGCTCCATTAAAGGGAGAGGTGATTACATAGAGTCCCATAGCAAGCGCTTCTAAGGTGACATTCGCAAAAGGATCATAGGCTGTGGGTAGAATAAAGCAGTCCGCTGCACTATAATAGGGGAGTAGGTTTACTTGCTTTCCATAAAAGAAAACTTGAGTCTCTATACCTAATTTTTTAGCTAAAGATTTATATTTTTGAATCTGTTTATCTTCACCTACAACAAGTAATTCAAAAGATCTGTTATCTATACTAGAAAACGCCCTGAGTAGAAAATTGAGCCCTTTTCTTTTATAATTATTTCCAACAAAAAGAAATTTAGTTTTGCTCGAACTTAAGGCAAGTTTTGCTATGGCTTCTTTTTTTGTATTTCTGGTCCAATACAATTTTTCAAAGTCTACCCCGTTGAAAACAACTTCTATCAAAGAGGAATTGATTTGATAATTTTTAACGAGTTCATCCCGAACCATATGTGAATTTGTAAAAAGTTTTTTCAACTCTGTATTTTCGAATATTTTTTTTTCAGTGCTTAAAATGAGGCGGTCTTTAGGATTAAATTTTGAAAAATAATACTTAAGTAAAGAGGGAGATTTGTGTTTTAAAAAAGAAGCGTGAGTTCCATTTCCAGCTCGATAATGAGTTAATGAGGAGGTGCGGTCAAATCCAAAAACTAAATCCATGGAGTGTTTTTTCAACCATTTATTACAAGAAGAGTCAAATTGACGGATTTTAAAATAGCCCCACTTAGAAGCGCTTTCAAAAGAAACAACCTTAACGCCGTTCATTTTTTGAGGAGCCTGCCCTGTCGTAAGAATAGTGACATCAGATCCTTTTTCTGCAAAGGCCTGTGCAATCGACAAAGCATACTTTTCAAGACCTCCAAGATAGGAAATACGACTTTTTATAATGGCAATACGCGACATGTCTATTCAGAGGTGCTTTTTACCACTGAAATCACAAAGGGTTCATGTTCAATGGTACGAATATAAGGGTAAGGATTTATTAAACTATTAGAAAATTTTACTTCTTTTTTTTGAATAATAGCAACCCAATCCGTATCTTTTGAAGACGCATCTAGGACTACCTGAATATCGTCCGGGGACAACTGATCTAAAACTTTTTTGTAGGCAACTATTTTTAAGTTGATAGTGTCTTCTAAGTTACCATCCGTTTTAAGACCTGGAATGACCATTCCATTAGCTACATTTTTTATTTTTACTGGAATATTGGAATAGGTTTTCTCTGAAATGAGAGAGTGGTTGACCAAAAGCCAGATAATAATGGCTAAGAGGAAGGAAATAAGCTTTCTCTGCCAGTTATTTAGAAAAAAAGATTTGATCAAAGTTTTCATTTAGCAATCCATTTTAAAGGATTAAAACGAGTTTGAATCGATACTTTAGTTGGGTTAAAGACACTTCGGATAATTCCTTTGAATCGGTCAATTTTAACTCCGCGTGTCATAATACCATCGCGAGCTATCGAGACTTTTCCAGTTTCTTCTGAAACCAAAATAACTAAAGAATCTGTAATTTGACTTAAGCCAAGTCCTGCGCGATGCCTGGTCCCCATTGATCGAGTGAGCTGAGAACTCTCTTCAGCTAAAGGTAATATAGTAGCTGCTGAAACAATCATATTATTTCTAATAATCACAGCTCCATCATGTAGAGGTGTAGTTGTAACAAATAAAGATTCAAGGAGTTCAGATGAAAATTGAGCGTTTAATAAAACAGAGCGTCTTGCAAATTCTTCTAATGAGTCTTGGTTTTCAAGTAAGATTAAGGCTCCAACTCTTTTTTCACTCATTCGGTAAATTGAATGAGCTAAATGATCTAAAAACTTGTCCAAGTCCGTAATAATACGACCTTTTCTCCCCTTTACACTCAGTTTTGAAATAGCTAAACGTAGTTCGGGTTGGAAGATAATAATCACTGCCATTACTGCAACATTAGCAATATGGGACATGATTTTCTTAAGAACGGGGAGATTTAGCCAGGAGACAACGCCTAAAAAAACAAGGAAAACAACGAAGCCCAACAGAAGATCCATTGTACGAGTATTCCAAAAGAATGAAAATAGCCAATTTAAAGCTACCGTCATAATTAGGATTTCAATGATGGGGATGTATATGTAGGCTGTGTCCATAAATTTACATAGTTAAGTAAGGGGTTTTAATGCGTTTAAAACCGCAAGTAGTTCTTTATGCGCAGCTACATCATGGACGCGCAAAATGTCAACATCTTTTTGTATGAGCATACTATTGACACCTAGTGTTCCATAGAGTGCTTTTTCAGCGGGTTGTTTTGTTAATTTTTGAATAAAAGTTTTACGTGATGTTCCTAAAAGCAAAGGAAGACCTAAGTCCCTCAGTTTATCCAGATCCTGCAGTATTTCAAGATTATGTTCAAGCGTTTTTCCAAAGCCTATGCCCGGATCTATATAAATGTGCTCTTTTTTTATTCCCTCATCTAAAAGAAGTTTAATGCGCTTTTCAAACCATTCTCTGATTTCGTGAATAGCTCCCTTTGCATAAGTAGGGTGGATTTGCATTGTTTTTGAGTCTCCCTGCTTATGCATCACACAAATAGGTAGTTCAGATTTTTTTGCCAATTGTCTCATTTTGGGATCTTCAAAACCTGTAATGTCATTAATAAAATCAACGCCTTCATCTACGGCTTGCCTAGCTACTTCATAACGGTAGGTGTCAATTGAAATAGGGATTTTCAATTCTTTTTTCAGTGCTTTTAAGACAGGAATCACTCTTTTGATTTCCTCATCAGTTGATATAGGGATAGAGTTAGGTTTCGTTGAGCATCCTCCTATATCCAGGTAGTCAGCTCCTTCTTTTTCAAGAAGCAAAGCTTGTTCAATAGCAGAACTTAGTGAAATAAATTGACTCTTTGTAAAATAAGAATTATTTGTAATGTTGATTATACCCATGATTTTAGTTGTCATAAAACCTCGAAATAAATTTTTAATTCATATGTCAGAGATTAACATATGATTAAGATCAAAACCAGAAATTAAAACGATTGGAAATATGAGCTTTGGAATAAATAGCCGAGTATGTATTTTCAAAAAAAAAATATTTATTTGGTTGTTATGTTAGATCCACTTTTTTTATCTAGAATTCAGTTTGCTCTTCATATTAGTTTTCATTATATTTTTCCTCCTATGACAATTGGAGTAAGTCTTTATCTTGTTATAATGGAAGGTGTTTATTTAATTACAAAAAATCCCATTTATGAAAAGCTTACTCGGTTTTGGGTCAAGATTTTTGGTTTAATTTTTGCGCTTGGTGTCGCTACTGGAATTGTCAATGTTTTTGCTTTTGGAACAAACTGGGCTGAGTTTTCACATTTTGTAGGTGACGTATTTGGGGCACTTTTAGGAGCGGAAGGGGTTTTTGCCTTTACTATGGAATCTGGTTTTTTAGGGATTCTATTATTTGGCTGGGACCGTGTGGGTCCTAAGATGCACTTCTTTTCAACATGCATGGTCGCTCTAGGGGCTCACTTTAGCGCCACTTGGATCGTCTTCGCAAATTCATGGATGCAAACGCCAAGCGGTTACCAAATCATTGGGGATAACATGAATCGACATTGTGTTTTAACCAACTTTTGGCAAGCGCTCTTTAACCCCTCTGCTTTAACAAGACTTGGACACGTTGTGCTTGGGTGTTGGTTAACGGGAACTTTTTTAATTTTAAGCGTTGCGGCCTATTATATTCTGAAAAAAAGACATCTAGA
Organism: Chlamydiota bacterium; assembly: GCA_022601335.1. GTDB lineage: Bacteria > Chlamydiota > Chlamydiia > Chlamydiales > JAAZZY01 > JAJACV01. Next base: position 52,876 of record JAJACV010000011.1, read on the forward strand.
GTATGGGCAAAAATTGATTAAAATCGGACTGATTGTAGGGGCTATTTGTATTGTCTTGCAAACTTGGTCCGCAGATTCTAGTGGTAGAGCTGCAGCTACCTATCAACCAGCTAAACTAGCTGCGCTAGAGGGTTTATATGAAACTCAAGCTCAGGCTCCTTTTTATATTGTAGGTTGGTCAAATGCCAAAACTCGAAAGACCTATGGTATTAAAATACCAGGGCTGCTGAGCTTTTTAGTTAATCATAATTTTAATGAAACCGTCACAGGACTTGATCAAATACCTGAAGAGGATTGGCCTGTGGCAACTCCTATGTTTCAAACTTATAGATGGATGATCTACATGTGGGGTTGGATGCTCCTAGTTTTAGTCTGGGCATGGATTCAATTTAAAAGAAAAAAACTCGAATCAAGTAAATGGTTACTTAGAGCTTTAGTTATTTCAGTTCTAGCGCCTCTATCAGCAAATATAGTGGGTTGGTTTTGTGCGGAACTCGGACGGCAACCTTGGGTTGTCTACGGTGTAATGAGAACTAAAGACGGTCTCTCTCAATCTATCAAAGGGGGACAGGTACTCGGTTCTTTAATTATGTTTATTACTATCTTCACTCTACTTCTTTCTCTCTTTTTACTTTTATTGAATCAAAAAATTCAGCAAGGTCCCGAAGATAAAGAATTGGGTGTCGACCCCTATAGAGATCCCTATCAAGGAAGAGCGGGTAAAGCAAAACGGAGAACATCATGAGTCACATTTTTTTACAATATTTTTGGTACGGTATTATTTACATATCGCTTTTTGCTTTTGCAGCTCTAGATGGTTTTGACTTAGGAGTAGGAATCTTGCATCCAACGGCAAGAAATGATAAAGAGCGTCGCGTCTATTTAAATGCGATAGGTCCCGTCTGGGATGGGAATGCTGTTTGGTTGATTATTGTAGGTGGGGCCTTGTTTGCAGGCTTTCCGCTTGCTTTTGCTTCCATCTTTTCTTCCTATTATATTCCTGTCATGGTTCTTCTGGGAGGCATTATTTTTAGAGCTGTTGCTATAGAATTTAGAAGCAAGCGAGACTCTAAACTATGGAGATCTACTTGGGATTATCTTTTTGCAATTTCAAGTTTAATTATTTCAGTGTCAGTCGGGTTTGTTCTAGCCGGTCTTATTGCAGGTATACCTATTGACCAATATGGTGTATTTCGTGGAACTTTTGGAAGCTATTTCAGTTTCTTTACAATTATTTTTGCAATTACAGTTGTGGCTTTATTTATTATGCATGGATCCATTTTTTTAATGATGAAAACCGAAAAGGAAATACAAGCCAATGTTCAACGATGGGCTCTCCCTTGCACCTTTTTCTTTATTTTGTCTTTTTCACTACTGACTCTCTCTGCATGGTATGTGCAGCCGCACTTAGTTCACATTTTTAAGCAGCACTCTTGGTTACTTTTTATTGGGGGATTAGATGCTTTATCCATTTTAGGAATTTTATATTGTATTTATAAGTGTCTGCCAGGTTTAGCGTTTATTTGTTCTGCAGCCAATATTTTCTTTTTATTTACACTTTGTGCGCTCGGGAATTTTCCCTCGATTATTCGCTCGACTTTGGGGGATTTTTCAGGGATTACAATCTTTAATGCGAGTTCTTCACAAAAAACTCTGACCGTGCTTCTAATTATCGTAGCGATAGGAGTTCCTCTCGTCTTAGCTTATGGCCTTTGGCTTTATAAAATATTCAGAGGAAAGGTTGTCCTCGATTCACATAGCTATTAAGCTATCAGGTAAATATGAAAAGAAGGGTTCTGTTTCTAAAGATCAAGTTTCTCTTGACACTCTATTTAGCTTTGAACCAATTTGCTCTAGAGAGTGTGTCGTTTGAATATGAAGATAGTCTTTGGAACCCACAAACAAATATTTTTGGATACTCCTATTTAAAGCCACATCTTTATGATCGTGGCGTTTACATTTTAGCAAATGGAATTTTTGATTTTAACTGGCCGGCTAAGGGGGGGATTAAAACTAGAAATTTCCCCCTAAATCAATATCTCATTGATGTTCAATTAGGGCTAGAAAGTGAAAAATTGGTTTGTTATAAGGGGGGGCGCTTCTTTTGTAATTTTCTTTACCATCAAAGTGATTCCTTAAGTTCAAAATATGTAGGAGATTTTCAAGGAGTCGATAATTTAAATGCGCCTAATCTCGTTCAGCTAGCTCAACTTTGGTACCAACAAAAATTATTTAAGCAGCAGCTCATTTTTCAAATAGGAAAAATTGATTCTTATGTCATTTTTAATTATGTGGGCTATGCACAAACCTTGTTAAATAACTCCTTTAGTCAAAATCCCACTATTTTAGGATTTCCAACTTACCCCAATAGTGCAGTGGGAGTTATTGCTCAGTATTTTCCTTTTAAATGGCTTGATTTGAAAGTTTCAATTTTTGATGGAGCCTCTGCCTTGGGTGTTCAAACAGGTAACCAAGGAGCCAAGGGGTTTTTTAATAACTTAGGTAAACACGCTCTTTTGCTTAATGAAATAGATTTCAAGTGGGGGCAGTTGAAGGATGTCTGCCCTGGCGCAATAGGAATAGGTATTTGGGGATTGACAGCGACTCTGCCTAATTTTTCAGAGGGAACCTTAAAGGGAACGGCTGGTGTCTATCTAATGGTTACACAAACTCTATGGAAAGAGAGAGCGTTTTCTAAGAAACAATCACAAAATCAATTAAGAGATATAGGTGTTTTTGGTCAGTGGGGAATATGTAACAAAGAAGTAAATGTAGGCAGGCAATACTTAGGCTTTGGGGCAACTGCCTATAATCTTTATTTTTGCGGCGGAGATGCTCTTAGTGTGGGTATGGCAACGGCTCTATTCACAAATGCAAAAGGAGCTTCTTACCCAGATAACTTTGAAATGTCACTGGAAGCTACGTACAAATTTCCACTTCTCAATGAACTAACTATTCAACCAGATTTTCAGTATGTCATTCATCCAGGCGGAGCCGGGCTGCCTAATGCTATTGTCGTCTCTTTAAGGTTGATGGCAAGTATTTAGTTGGAGGTAACATTCAACAAGGTGCTCTACGCCTTGCATTGCTTTGTGTGGCATTTTTTCTTCCCCCAATCCTAAAAAGTGAGCAATTTTATTTTTAGAGATGCCGATTTCCCAAGGAGGGGCTTCTTCTTTGAGTTGATGAGCTTTAAGTTGGAGCGCCCAAAACATGGAGGCTAGGTCAAGCCAATGGTAGGGCCATAGTTTTTCTTCTTGTAACTTAGGGGTGACTAACTGGGCAAAAAAAGAGCGATCGAAAGAGGGGTTTTGACAAATATACACAGCGCAATTGCGATGAATTTGATGCATTTTAAATAAATTTAAAATCTCTTTAGTAACCTGCTCTTCAGTGGGTCCATGAGCTATTTTTTCATAAGTGAATCCATTAACTTTAAGTGAGTTTGGATCACTTAACTCCCAAACTTCTGGGGGCTGATAAATAATAGATTCATAAGAATCGATCTCTTTTTTAGAAGAGAGATCAATAAACTTTAGGGCTATCTCAATGGCTCTATGTTTTTGAATATCTAGGCCGTTGGATTCAATATCTAAAAAAATTCCTATCATAATTTTGGTGAAGCAGCGTTTTTTGCTTAATTCTTAAGCTGAGAACTTATACAATCTCTATCCTTAAAAGATCAAATCTTTTAAAAAAAGCTTCTTTATTGAAAGTAAAAGGGTTGAGAGCCTACATATTATGAGTGTATTTCAAAAATTAGTGTGTCGATTCAAGCATCCTATTTCTATGCCTGAAGATGTTGGAAAAGATCTAGGTGTTCAGGTTCTCTATAATGAAGTTTCTTTTCAGGAGTGTATAGATCACCTTACCGATTCTCATTACCGCCCTAAAAATTTAGTTAGATTCATGTCTCGAAAAAAGGCAGAGAGCCAATTTAAATCAGCTGTTCGTAAAGAAATTTTTGCCAAGCGTTCGCTTTTTTCGTACTATATATATCAAGGTTGGCTCTCTTTCGAGCTTGTTTTTGACAGCTCTGATCAATTAAGGCGTGTGTACATGCAACATAGAAATCTAGATTCGCCTGACCTAGGTGTGGAAATACCACTAAAGAGCTAAAAGCATTCAGAGCTTTCTAAGAACCGCCACTGTCCTTCTTTGAGTTTGCCAAGTGTAATTTTTCCAATGCGCACTCTTTTAATAGAATTAACCTTTAATCGAACCAGTTCGCACATTCGCCTAATTTGTCTTTTTTTTCCTTCGGTTAAAACAAAACGTAAAAAATGGGTGTCTATCTGTTCAACAACCGCAGGTAAAAGAGCTTTTTCATCTAACGAGAGCCCATGTCTTAGAAGCTTGAGTTGTGTCTCTGTTACAGATTCTGAGACGCGAACTAGGTATTCTTTTTCAGTGAGACCTTTGTCTTGGATGAGCTTCTTGGCAACTCTTCCATCTTGAGTCAAAACTAAAAGACCTTTTGAGTTTATATCCAGCCTACCAGCAACTGCAATTTTCGGTAAGTAAGAGGGGAGTTTTAACTTAGTTTTGTAAGCTTTGTCACGGTTTTTTTCTTTCAAAAGTTCTACAGCTGCTTGGTAACCCTTTTCAGGAAGACAAGAGACAATGCCTAAAGGTTTGTTAAGTAGAATGGTTAGCTTGTGGCTCTGCTCTTTTTGCGCTATATGTTTAAGCTCAATATCAGCATTGGGGTTTACTTTAGTGCCTAAGGTATCTATAACCTCTCCATTGACGAGTACGAGCCCTTTTTCTATGTAGCGATCTGCTTCACGTCTTGAGCATAGACCCTTTTCAGACATAAGTTTTGATAAACGGACAGTAGTATTATTCATATCTAATTAT
>JAJACV010000012.1 GCA_022601335.1 Chlamydiota bacterium
AAAAAAACATTAAAACACTATATTTAAATGACTTGCAAAAATAAAGATTTTCTTGATTTTTGACTCATTTTCGGGTTATAGAATGTGGCCTCTAAAGAACCAAAGTGAGCTCCTATGCAAAAGAACAAAATTTTACTCTTTATTTTTCTATTTTGTGCCTCCTGCACCTTATTTAGTAAGCCTGCAGAACTCGACCCTCGAGATGTTAATACAAAAGTAAATGAGTTATTATTTACTCATATATCACAGAAAAAACTAACCACTGAAATTATTAAAAGAGCATTTGATAACTATATTGAAGATTTAGACTCTTTAAAAACATATTTTCTCCAAAGCGAAGTAGACCCTTATTTAAATCCTACAGAAGAGTTCTTAACCTGCGTTCTAGAAAAATTCTATAAAAGTGACTTTTCCGATTTTACGGCCCTACATGAGAAGATGCTGCAGTGCGTCTCTCGTAGATCAAATCTTGAAAAAAAGATTGATGAAAGCGTTTTTTTAGACCATGTGACTCCTAAAGAAATTGAATCTAAAGAATGGGCTACCGATGAGCAAGAGTTATATGAGAGGCTTCTAAAAATTAAAAGTTTTCAAAAAATCACGGCTGAAAAAATTGAAGAAACCAACTTTAAATCTAAATTTTTAAAGCTTGTTGAAAAGAGACGTAAATGGAGAGAAGAACAAATTAGAGGAAAAACTGAAAAGGCTCAATCTCAAATTATTCATGCTCAGATTTTAAAAGCCATAGCCTCTTCTCTAGATTCTCAAACGATGTATTTTCCGCCTGAGGAAGCCAGTATTTTTCTTATGCAAGTACAGCAACGCCTCATGGGAATAGGTGTTCAACTCACTGATGACATTACAGGACTCAAAATTATGTCTTTAATTGACGGGGGCCCTGCCAAAGTTCAAGGAGAGCTCAAAGAAAATGACCTTATCGTAGCAGTAGACAATGAGTATGTCGTTGGAATGGATATTAACCAGTCTGTCCAACTTATTAGGGGCAAAGAACATACTAAAGTAAAGCTTACGGTTCTACGCTCTGAGAACGAAGATAGTGATGAATTTAAAAAATTTGACGTGACCATTGTTCGTGAGGAAATTGTTATTGAAGAGAGTCGCTTAGAATCCGCCGTAGAGCCTTTTGGGGATGGACATATAGGACACTTAACACTCCATTCTTTTTATCAAGACCCACAAAGTTCGTGCGCCCAAGATCTCTACAATAAACTAGATGAGTTGAAAAAAAATTATTATTTAAAAGGAGTGGTCCTTGATTTGAGAAACAATCTGGGAGGTCTTTTACCTCAAGCTGTGGCTGTTAATAGCCTATTCATGGGTAAAGGGATTGTGGTATCTATTAAAAACTATGATGGAACGATTCAACATCTGCGCAGCGTTGAGCCTGATCCTCTGTGGACAGGGCCTTTAGTTGTACTTGTTAATAAATTGAGCGCCTCTGCTGCAGAAATTGTCGCACAGTCTCTCCAAGATTATGGCCGAGCTATTGTTATAGGAGATGAGAGAAGTTTTGGAAAGGGTACTTTTCAACAAACAACCTTTAACATTAAAAATGACCGTATTGATCCTAAAGGAGAGTACAAAGTCACTCAAGGAATGTATTACACGGTTTCGGGGAAAAGCCCACAACTTGTAGGTGTCAAACCTGATATTGTGGCTCCGAGCTATCTAGCTGAAGCGGAGATAGGTGAGGAGTTTTCAAAATATCCGGTTCAAAATGAATCTATTCAAGCAAACTTTGAAGACAGGTTGGATGATGTTCCTCCCTCTCATCTTAACAAAATTAAACGCTATTACCACTTTGATCTACAGCCTAGGCTAAGTAAGTATACAGATCACCTCGTGACCCTTAAGAAAAACTCTGAAGATCGCATTACCTCCAACAAGGATTATCAAAACTTTTTGGAGATCCTCAAAGAAACTGAGAATACAGACTCTTCGCTTACAATAGCTGAAAATGACCTTCAGCTTTTAGAAGCCTTTAATATTCTTAAAGATTTGATCTACTTAGATGAACTAAAGGCGCCTGCTCCAGCGGCCTAATTTACTCTTTAAGAAATAAAAAATAAAGATGACCCTCAGAGAACATCTCTGAGGCTTTTTTTTCAGCCTCCAACCCCGTTCCAAAAAAGATCTCACATCGTCCGGGACCCATGATTGCTCCCCCTGTATCTTGATTGAGAACAAAGTGTTGAAAAGGATGAAGTTTTTTGTCTTTATAGAGTTTCAGATCGACAAAAGCGAGAGCCGCTTTTGGAAAGAGCCTATGATCTGTTGAAATAGCATGACTTCCAAAAAGTTTAACACTTAAGGCTCCAAGAGGAGCCTCTTTTCTCTCTGTAAAAAAAACATAGCTCGTATTTTTTTTAAGATATTTAGGAAGGTCATTTGGGTTCTTTTGAAAGTATTCTGCAACAAGATGTGGCAAAAGTTCTTTCTTAGTCAGTTTTCCATCTCGAAAAAGCTCCATGGGCAAGCTGTATCCAACTGTGGAACAATTTCGTGCCGCATAGCCTAAATGAATTCTTTCTCCAGTCGTGAGTTGAATCGCAACAGAACCTTGAAACTGAGCCATATAAACTTCATAGGCATCTTTTAAATAAACAATTTCAAGCCCTCTCCCTTTCAACTTTTTTCCCTGATCTATTTCTTGCCTCGTCCAATATTCAGGAACTAACGCTCCATCCGCTGTTTTTCGTCCTATAACTTTTCCTTTTCTGTTCAGAGCCAAGTCAGGAGGAATTCTATAGAGCGGATATTTATAAACCGTTGTAGGAATTCGAGATCCATCATAAATGGGTTCATAATATCCGGTAAATAAAACGCGCTTTGTTTTTTCTTTACCTATAGAGCGATAAATGACAAATTCCTTTTTAATTTGGTGATCGAGTTTTTTTCCCTGGAGACCACTTGTTAAAAGTTCTTTGAAGCGCACTAAACTTTTTACGACACGATCATGTGTAATCCCCTGCTTTGGGAAATGTAGTTTCGATTCTTTTCTAGCAAGGTACCTTAAGCTTTGATCAACTGCTGATAAAATCTTTTCTTTTTCTCCTAATTCAAAAGTCTCAAAACTAGGCATGTGAGTTTTATCTTCAACTAAAGTCCATGAATCTTCAGAAGAAGAGATCAAAAGTGTCGGTAAACAAAGACATAGAATTATTAATTTAAAAAACATAGTACCTTCATTTTTTTGGAGCATCTTAGATTAAGGTTTAAAAAAAGAAAATGTCGTTTTTTTTAGATGCATATAGTGGGGTAGATATTTCTTTTTTTTAATTGAAAAATTCTATTCAATATAAGGGCACAAATTTTATGCAATTTTTAAAAATGGAGGTTTCCCAGGGATCCGATATGCAATTACACAGGCCCTGCAAATAATTGGAGTCTTTCCTTAAATGGTTTTGACAAATCAGAAGCTTTTTTCGGCGCTGTTCCAGGTTGTTGTAACAATGTGATTGAAACTCATTTTCCAAATCAACCCCGCACATTTTTAGTCCTCCTTTTTGAGCAACTATCTGAAAACAATGAAACCATAACTAGTTACATGAGATATCTCAGAGAACCTAAAGAATATACAGGACTCCCTGACTCTCAGGTTCGTATAAAAGTTGACCCAGACGGTTATGAAAATAATCATTTAACAGGCATACAAAAATATATAAATTGCTCCGATGGAAAAAATATTGTGAAGGGAAAGCAAAAATTTGGGATGAGTATTGACGCTATATTTGGAATAATTTTTGGCTCTATGCTTGCGTGTTGTTCTTTATCTATTGGCCTAACTGCAGCCTATATCAATTTTAAAAATAAATACTCTAAGCTTTAAAGGGAAATATAGTTGGCATTGACACATATGCTCTAATTGTGGAAAATACCTGTCCCTTAATCTAAAATTTTCTATTTCTTTTTATGTCTGTTCGTGTGCGTATTGCCCCTTCCCCCACTGGAGATCCCCATGTCGGAACTGCCTATATGGCTCTCTATAATTTAATTTTTGCCAAACATCATAAAGGTAAATTTATTCTTCGTATTGAAGACACCGATCAATCTCGCTCTAAGCCTGAATATGAACAAAATATTTACAAAGCTTTAAGTTGGTGTGGTCTTAATTGGGATGAAGGACCCGATGTTGGGGGTGAGTATGGTCCCTATAAACAATCTGAGCGTTTAGATATTTATAAAAAGTATGTGGATATATTGCTTGAAAAAGGTCACGCATATAAATGTTTTACGACGCCAGAAGAGCTAAAAATGATGAGAGAGATGAACGCGAAGCTCGGTCAAAAATCGGGTTATGATCGACGTCATCGCAATTTAGCTCCCGAAGAAATACACTCACGCATGGCTCAGAAACAACCCTTTGTAGTGCGCTTAAAAGTCCCCCTAACAGGAATTTGTGAATTCGAAGATGAAATCAAAGGGAAAATTACAACTCCTTGGGCAGATGTCGATGATCAAGTCCTTTTAAAATCGGATGGATTTCCGACGTACCACTTAGCCAATGTTGTAGATGACCACCTTATGAAAATTTCTCATATTATTCGTGGTGATGAATGGCTACCGTCTACTCCTAAACATATTCATCTGTATGATTGTTTTGGATGGACGCCCCCTCAGTATATTCATATGCCTCTTTTGCTGGGTATAGATGGTAAAAAACTTTCGAAAAGAAAAAACCCTACCTCTATTTTCTTTTATAGAGACAGCGGGTACTTACCAGAAGCTTTTGTTAACTTTTTGACTCTCATGGGCTTTAGTATGACTGAGGATCGGGAAATTTACTCGATGAATGAAGTTATACGAGATTTTGATACCAAAAGGCTTGGGACTTCTGCGGCTGTCTTTGATATCAAAAAACTCGATTGGCTCAATCAGCATTACCTTATTAACAATATCCCAGCCGATCAACTTTGGACACGAATCAAAGAATGGGGCTTTAACGATACATTGATGAGTAAGTTGATGCCTCTGTGTCATACGCGCATTAAAACATTTGGAGAGTTCTTTGAGCTTTGTGATTTTTTCTTTGTCAATCACCTACCTTACTCTGAAAAGTTTTTATGCCCCAAGGGCATCACTCCTGAGCAGACGTGCTATATTCTACAAACTATCTTGTGGTATCTAGAACAAAACGATGACTGGAGTCGAGATAACTTTTTTGCAGGCTCTAAAGAAATAGCCACTTTCTTTGGTATCAATCATAAAAAAATAGTTATTCCGGTGCTTTATGCCACTCTAACGGGAAAACATACGGGCCCTCCTCTTTTTGATTCAGCAACTCTTTTAGGAAAGGACAAAACAAGAGCTCGTTTTTTAAAAGCGATGGAATTTTTAGGTGGACTTTCAAATAAAAAATTACAACAATTGCAAAAATTCTGGATAAGCAAATCTGGAGTAACTCTATTTGAAAAAAGCTAAGATCTATGTCATTTGATAAAAACAATCCCTTCGTTGCCAAAATAACTAATCGCCATGTTTTGAATAAACCGGGTTCAAAAAAATGTACGGTCCATTTATCGCTTGATATCAGTGGATCAGGAATCCACTATAAAGTGGGCGATTCTGTCGCTGTTTTTCCTGAGAATTCCCATGTTCATATTCAAAAAATGCTTCAGCTCTTAAATTTTTCAGGTCAAGAGAAAATCAAAGACTCTCGAAGTGATCAAGAATATTCTATCCGAGATTTTCTAGCAAAAAAGTCAAATATTTCAAAAGTAACAAAAAAATGGATTGTCTTTGCCTTAGACAAGGTCAAAAGTGCTGAGGAAAAGAATCAAATTGAATCTCTTTTAAAACCTGAAAATAAAGCTGAATTAAAAGCTTATTTAGAGTGTCGTCAACTTTGGGATTTCTTAGCTGAATTTAAAACTATTGAAACATCACCTCAAGACTTTGCAGATAAGTTAACTCCTCTCCTACCTAGGTTTTATTCCATTGCATCTTCTCAAAAGGAGCACCCTCACGCTATAGACCTTTTAATAGCTTATTTTCATTACTCCTCTAACGAGCATCTCAGGTATGGGGTTGCATCCCACTACCTATGTGAAGCTGCTGAAATGCGCACACCTAATATTCCCCTATACTTACATCCATCCCAAAACTTCACTCTTCCTAAAGACCCTAACACTCCGATTATTATGGTTGGACCTGGAACAGGATTAGCCCCTTTTCGCGGATTCATGCAAGAGAGAATTGCAACCAAGTCTCCTGGAAAAAACTGGCTTTTTTTTGGAGACTGGAATCAAGAATTTGATTTTTTCTACGAAGACTATTGGCGTGACCTTGAGTCTTCAAATCAATTAAAACTCTCTTACGCATTTTCTAGAGATCAAGACAGAAAATATTATGTGCAAGATAAAATGAGCCAGTCTGCTAAAGAGCTCTTTGAATGGTTGGAAGAGGGCGCTTATTTCTTTGTCTGTGGAGATGCACAGCACATGGCTAAAGATGTCGATCAAATGCTCCACCATATCATTGAAGAAGAGGGAAACCTGTCTGCAGATGGAGCTAAATTATATGTCAAAACAATGAAAACAGATGGACGTTACTTAAGAGACGTCTACTAACCTTTGATTAAGGACTTTTTTCTATATCAAAAGTCTAATAATTGTTAAGCTAACTGCCATATCAGTTAACCACTATGAGAAAATAATATGAGTTCTTTAGCGATATCTCCAATTGTTAAAACTGCGGTCTATTCTCAAAAGCCTATCCCTCTTTCAAACCTGGCTCCTGACGTATTAGCTTCGTTTGAAAGCCAAATATTGAGTGAAGTTCAAAGTGAGGTCACTACTCAAAATGATCAGCGAACCCATCGAAGCACTCGAGAATATGGCTATAGTTTTTTCAAAATGGAGAAGAACGATTTTAGCTATACTCCGCCCCCTGAGTTTTTACAAAAGCTAGGAGCTGAAGTAGCCAAAAGCTTGAAACAAGAGCCTACGGAATTCACAAATATTATTCTCTCCGTTTATAATAAAAGTTTTCACCTAGAACCTCATGTAGATGTGAGCAAAAAAGATCGTTATGGAGACGCTCAATTTTATTTTGGTGAAAACGTGTACGGGCTTGTCGTTGAGCCAGATCCAACGGGTCATCTTTATTTTGTCGAATGGAATGATAAGTCTCTAGCGCCCCCTCTAAACTTAGAAAAAATTTATGAAGTTCCAGAGGAGAAAGGCTCTACTTTTTGCCTTCAGGGTGATTACAGGGAGAGCCCTTATTTTCATGGAGTCTCAGAAGTTACTCATCAGAGAATATCATTAACATTTCGTACCGTTATTAGAACAGATTAATAGATTCGTTATTAACCCATCTCGTGTAACGACGCTGTGTTAATTAGTTTGATTCATCAGACACGGTAATAATACACAAACATTGAACGCCAACACCACAACCAAAATCTGTGAGTCCTTCCCCAGATGTTGCAGTGAGGCCCACTTGGTGGGGCTCAACTTCAAGAATTTTAGCAATGTTACGTTTGATTTCATCCAGGCGCTCTTTAATTTTTGGCTTTTTAGCCTCAATAGATAAAGACACATGGTGAATTTTGTGATTTTTGAGTGTTTCTTTAGCGCTTTGAAGATAAGTAGAGCTATCGGTAATACCATCTTTTAAACACAATTCATCTGCCAGGCCTCCCAGAACAAGAACTCCTGTAATAGATGAAATCGCATTACAAATTGCATGGTATATAACATCTCCATCAGAATTGGCGTGAAAGCCAGGAACATCTTTAAAGATAACTCCTCCAAGCATACATGGTTTTGAAGATTCCGTAGATTCAAAGCGATGTGAATCTTGCCCAATGCCTGTCTTAATCATATAAAATACGTCCTCTTTTTACGGCGTGCAATTTTATCACAAATGAGTTTGAAAAAAAACAAAATTAATTTTGGTTTAACCTTGAATTTAACAAAAAAATAATTAACCTATTAGCTTAATTATACAAATGGAGAAATATGAAAATTTTAGAAGTTCAAGGTGGAGCTCCCCTAGAGGGTCGTATCCGCGCACAAGGTGCAAAGAATGCAACAACTAAACTTTTGGTAGCTTCATTAGTATCTGACAAACCCTGCATATTAAACAACGTGCCAAATATTGGAGATGTTGAAATTACAGTGGATCTTTGTAAAGAACTGGGTAGTAAAGTAACTTGGGACAGAAAAGAAAAAAGACTTGAGATACACACTGAAACGTTAAAAACCTCTTACATTCCTCAAAGATTCTCTGGAGCAAATCGGATCCCCATTTTGATGATTGGAGCTCTTTTGGGGCGTACCAACGAGGATATCATAGTTCCTACAGCAGGTGGTGACCGCATTGGCAAAAGACCTATTAATTTTCATATCCAGGCACTCGAAACTCTGGGTGCAAAAATTGAATCAAGAACTATGAAAACGGAAGGCGCCTATTTTGCTCAGGCACATAATGGATTAAAAGGCGGTGTGATCCATTTAGAGTATCCGTCTGTTGGAGCGACAGAAAATAGCATTTTAGCAGCGATGAGAGCTAAGGGAAATACAACTATTAAAAATGCAGCTACTGAACCTGAAATCATAGAGCTCATGCTTTTCCTTCAAAAAATGGGGGCGGCTATTTCATTAGATGCAGACAGGACCATCCATATTGAGGGGATTAAAAAGTTTTTGCCAGTTGAACATACTATTGTCTCAGATCGTATTGAAGCAGCGTCTTATGCCATCGCAGCTGTGAGCACAAAGGGGCGCGTTTTTATAGAGGGCGCTCAACAGCTCAATATGTTGACCTTTTTGAATAAATTAAGAGAAATTGGCGGTGGATTTGAGATTAAGCCCGATGGTATTGAATTTTTTCATACAGGGTATTTATCTGGGGGGCTTCACATTGAAACAGACGTACACCCTGGATTTATGACTGATTGGCAACAACCTTTTGCCGTGCTACTCACTCAAACAGAAGGTTCGTCTGTTTTACATGAGACAGTCTACGAAAATCGCTTTGGATATATTCATATGTTGCGTAAAATGGGCGCTGACATTGAACTATTTAGACAATGTTTGGGAGGAAAGTCCTGTCGATTTGCCACTCGTAACTATTTACATAGTGCGGTAATCAGAGGCCCCACTCCACTTATTGGAAGTGATATTTCTATTCCTGATTTAAGAGCGGGTTTTGCTTACGTATTGGCAGCGCTTTTAGCGGAAGGAAAATCTAAAATTGAAGGACTTTGGATGTTAGAGCGCGGATATGAACATTTTGTTGAGAAATTGAACTCTTTAGGAGCTGATATAAAAATAGTGGACACCAAAGCCCCCAAACTTGCCAAAGCTAGTGTTTCCTAGCTATGACGCTCACCTCTTCTGTTTCACCTTGGCGAGAAATACAAAGAAAAAACTTTGTCCATCTCAAACCTCTTTTAGATTTTTTAGAGCTCTCGCCTATCCAGCGTAAAGAGATTGACTTTTCACCTTCCTTTCAACTCAATCTACCCATTCGTCTTGCTGAAAAAATCAAAAAGCAAACATTAAACGATCCTTTGCTCCTTCAATTTGTTCCTCTCAAATTAGAAAAACAGGTAACGAGCGGCTTTTCTCTTCATCCAGTAGAAGATAATGCATTTAGACAGGAAACTCGTTACTTACAAAAATACAAAGGACGAGCTTTACTTCTGACAACTTCAGCCTGTGCCATGCACTGCAGATATTGTTTTCGACAAAACTTTGAATACGGATACGTTAATGACTTATCTCAAGAGCTTCGCCTCATAGAATCAAATCCCTCACTACACGAAGTCATCCTGAGTGGAGGAGATCCCCTATCTCTTAGTGACGAGAAGTTAAGCTCCCTTCTCGATACTTTAGAGCGTTTCGAGCCTATTACTAAGGTACGCTTTCACACAAGATTTCCGATTGGCATCCCCGAGCGATTAGATGAATCTTTTTTGAAAATTCTCAAAAATAGACGCTTTGAAATTTATTTTGTGTTTCATATTAATCATGCCCAAGAATTAGACGAAGAAATTATTTATGCCATTAAAAGACTCAAACAGCTTGGCATTACCACATTAAACCAAGCTGTTTTACTTAAAAATGTGAACGATAACTTTGAAACCCAATTGGAGCTGCACCAAGTACTCATTGACCATGGGATTCTCCCTTACTATTTACATCAATTGGATCGAGTAGAAGGATCTGCACATTTTGAGAGTTCTCCAGACCTGGGAAGAAAAATAATCACCTACTTGAGGAATCACCTTCCCGGCTATGCGATTCCCACTTATGTTCAAGAAATTCCAAATGAACCGAGTAAAACACCGCTATGATAGTGAGACTAAAGAAGTTTCAGGCTCTTTCCAAACACCCTGTGTCTTTAAAAGCGCTACAAGCCTATCTACAGCTTGACTATGCTCGATGTGTTTGTCAACACACTCTTTTCCCACATAGAGATCAATCATCCCAGGTCTAGAGCCTACATAGCCAAAATCAGCATCCGCCATTTCACCCGGACCATTAACAACACAGCCCATTATAGCAATTTTTACACCGGGAAGGTGAGCTGTACGTTCTTGAATTTTTTGAGTAACTGTCTGCAAATCGAATAGAGTGCGTCCACAAGAGGGACATGAGATAAATTCTGTTTTTGAAGATCTAAGGCGACATGCTTGAAGAAGATTTAGGCCAAGCTGTCTATTTTCAGTAACGCCAAGCTGTGAATTTACAAGTACACCATCGCCTAAACCATCACATAATAACGAACCCAGTTCCGCTCCTATCGAAATAGATGTCTCATCTTTGCAGCCACTATATTTGACTTCATAGAGAACAGGAATTAAACATTTGTTTTCTTTGAGATAATCAAAAAAGGTTCGAGCATAGTGTATTTTGTCTGTATTTAGCTTTAGAAGGATTAAGTCACTTTGATTCAACGCTTCAATCGTTGGAAATGCATCCTTCTCATTCACACTAAAATAGCTAGTGTCCCCTTTTTTCTCATCCTTATCATAAAAAATACCTATACCCATATTTTTCAAGACTTCTATCTTTTCAAGGGCATTTGGGTGAGCTATGGATCCATTAATAAAAAGCCCATCCACTGTTTTAAGATCTTTGCTTAGAGACTCTCCCTCTGAATTCAACCCTATTTCACTTACAAAGGAGTCTTTCAGTAAATCATCTTCTAAAACTCTCAAGTAGATAGAGCCTTCTTTCAATAATGGTTTATTGCTAATTTGGGAGTTTCTTTTTTGATATTCGTAGGGATTACGGTTTTTCTCAACAAAGGGAAGCGAGGGTTGCATTTGAAGGTATTTATTACTTAAATTAATAAGCTGTCGACAAGGTTCTATCTCTTGCCAAGGATCTTCAGTTAAAGAAACCCGTATGGTGTCTCCGAGCCCATCCAAAAGAAGAGAGCCAATACCTACGGCTGATTTAATTCTACCCTCTTCACCATTTCCGGCTTCTGTGACTCCTAAATGCAACGGATAATCTAAGCCTAGTTCAATCATCCGAGACACAAGTAATCGATAGGCTTGAATCATGACGTGAGTATTTGATGCTTTCATCGAAAAGATGAGCTGGTGATAGTCAAGTTTTCGACAAATACGCGTATATTCTAAAGCCGATTCCACCATCCCTTGGGGAGAATCTCCAAATTGATTCATGATTCGGTCAGATAAAGAGCCATGATTCGTTCCAATTCTCATAGCCACTTTCAGCTTTTTACATTTTTCTACAAGAGGGCTGAATTTCTCCTCGAGGCGTAAAAGTTCTTTCTGATAGTCGCTCTCCGAATAAGTGCGCGTTTTAAAGGACGCTCTTGGATCTACATAATTACCCGGATTAATACGAACTTTATCTACAAAATCAACTACCGTCATAGCAGCTTTTGGAAAAAAATGAATATCAGCGACTAAAGGAATCGTATATCCTTTTTGAATAAGCTCTGATTTAATTTTTTCACAACTTTGAGCCTCTTTCATTCCCTGAACAGTGACTCTAGCAATCTCACATCCGACATCTGCAAGGCGCATAATTTGCTCAACAGTTCCTTTGACATCTTTTGTGTCCGTCGTCGTCATGGATTGAATTCGTATTGAGTTTCCCCCACCGACCAGAACATCTCCCACAGGCACCACTCTTGTTGGAAATCGGCTTGTTTTAAAGGTAAAAGAGCAGTATTTTTTCATTTTTATTGTCTCATTAATTGGAATAACAATTTTAACACTCTAAGCTATTTATCTAAAGATGATTGACTAGACAACTTTAGTACTTTTATCTTGCGACTTTGTCAAATTATTAATTTATTTCATAATTAGCCATCAGTCTATCTTGAGACATTTTAGCCCAACCGCCCCCTTTTTTAGCGGCGCTTTCTAATTGCTTTTGAGCGAGGCCTGTTTTTCCTTGTATTTCATAGATTTCAGCTCTGAGGTACATTGCTTTTATTTTGAGCTCTGAATCCTCTTCTTCATTGATAATTTTAGAAAGAGTGAGCATCGCTAAATCGAGTTTATTCAAAAAGCGATAGCAGAGGCTTTCTTGAATACAAAGTTCAATTTTTTGATCGATTGTCACGCGATTATCTACAGCCCTTTGGGATTTTACAAGCAGGTTTAAAGCATCTTCATAACTTTCTCTTGCCATGGCGATTAAAGAGAGCTCATACCAAGCGCGAGAACAATAGTAGTTCTTATCCATTTTAGCTTCTTGGTGTTGTTTTATTATTTTATGAAGTAAGTCTTCCCCTTCGCTGAGTTGAGATTGACGTATTAAAGCCATAGCTAAACCAAATTCTGCCTCTTCCAATATTTCTGGATAGTTACATTGGCAATAGAGTTCTTTAACAAGAGGATTTTCTTTAGATTCAAATTGCTCAATAATGAGTTTATATATCTCTATGGCTTGTTCTACCTGAACATATCTCAGCTCACCAAGTTCTTTTTCTGAGAGAGATAGAAGCGTTTGAGCAGAGGCTAGTTGAGATCGGTGATAAATTTCTGACAGATAAGGTTGCGATTCGGAAGAAATATCGCCCTTAATATAAGCATTTAAAAAAGTCTCTTTAGCCTGTTCAAATAGAGATAAAGCAGAAGAGTCATCTTTAAAAGCCACTAGTTTGCCAAGATCTGTATAGTGATCTTTACTTTTTTGAATCCCCCTTAAGTAATAACTGACTACAATCAGAGGTGAATCTTTAAATTTATTTTCCATATTCTCCAAATGTTCCATTGCCTGGACATCCCCTGAGAGGTAACTTTCAAAAGGAAAATAGTAAAAATAAGACTCTGCTGCGTGAGCAGAGTTAGGGTGGTTTTCAAAAACTTTTTTTCGATATGCTTTTGATATATTGGGGTCATGACTTTGCAAATCATGGCATTCCGCTGCCCAATACCATGCATCACCTGTCCATTTAGAAAGAGGGTAGCCTTCTATCAGTTTTAAAAATGTATGTCTAGCTTGAGAATAGTCCTTATTTTGATAGTGAAGCGTTCCCATAAGATAGAGAGCCTGTTCAGCAAGCTCGGTTTGAGCTTCATTTAACAAAATTCTATCCAAAGCGTGTATTCCTTCCTCCAAGTAGGAGTTTTCATTGTCTAGAAGCATCAACTTAGAGGCGAGTAAGGCCTTATAGTAATCTACTTCACGACAAAACTCATATTTACTTGGAAATGTTTCTAAAAATTGATAGCTCTCTTTTAAACAATCAAGCTCTCGTAATTCAATAGCAGCTAGCACCCTAATTTTTAAGCCTTGAGCTATCTTTTGAGTGTCAAATTGCTGAAATAGAGACCAAGATGTCTCCAGTGTTTCATTGAGTTTTTCAATGAACGCTTCATCGCGTGTACTTTGCATGCATTTAAACAAATTATAAGCTCTGATGTAAGCTAGTTTAGCCAGCTCTTTTGAAGGAGGCAAGTTCAGCATGCAGAGCTTTGCATAGATAGCTTCTTTCTCTAAGTTGTTTTCAGTGACACTCGCTTGCAAAAGACCCATTTCTAGTTTTGAAGATATATTCTCTAAGCGGCAGTTATTAAAAAGCTGCTGCAAGTCACCCGCTACTTTTTCTTCTTCGGACTCTTTGTATTTAGAGATTAGAACTTTAGCTAGAGTTATATAAACTTTATCAGAAGGATTTGTTTCTTTGAGTTGATTTAAACAATTCTCGGCTTTTATTAAATAGCCACTTAAAGGCTCTTTTTGACTCACCTCATAGTAAGAGAGAGCCAAGTGGTAAAGAGCTGGATTATAACCGTCCTCTGTTTGAGCAAGAGATTCTTCAAAGTGAGCTATAGCCAGGTTATATTCTTTTTTCTGAAAAAAGGCTTCTGCTCGTAAATAGGCCCACTCACTCTTTAAATGGGGGTACTTAGAAAGATCAAAGTGGTTAGGATTTAAATAAAACTCCACTTTGGAGTACTCCTTTTGCTGTATTAGGATTTTAGCAATATAGACTCTACTTAGACCTTCATGTTCTGTAGATTTCAACTTATTGAGGTTATCTGTAAATAGAGTTTGAGCTTTTTGAAATTCCCCCATGAGATAATAAATATGAGCTATTTCAAATTGTATCGCTTGGTATTCGTCTTGAGAGTGATGAGGGCCTTGATTTAAGTATTCTGTACAGTAGTTCAGAGCTTCCTTAAAATTTTCTGTAGCTATCGAGGCTAATATTAAATGGTAGAGGCTATTATGATCTAGTCCCCCCTCTGATTCTTGCTTAAGTTGAACAAAAAGTTCCCTTGATCTTGAGTAATTCTTTAAAAAGAACTCGCAGTGACCTAAATGGCATGCAAAATCAAAATAAGCATCCTGGGAGCTGGTATAAATGGCTTGTTCAACAGCTTGGATGAGCTCCTCATATAAGAGTACAGCTTCATTATACAGCTGTTTGTTAAAAGCTGAATCAGCTTGTTCAATAATATTTTCATAGTGCTTCTTTACTTGGCTAGAAACTTTCATATAAAAAGTTCTATCCTGGATAGGCCAGTTTGATAAAGGGTGTTGATCAACCATTTCATTAAGGAGATAAAGGGAAAACTTTAGCTGTCCTTGTGCATAAGCTAGTTTAGCTTCTAATAATTCTTTTCGAAACCTTTGATTTTTGGAAAGTTCATCAATATCTAATTGCCCGATAATTTGTTCAGCTTCGTTAAAATGATTTACACCTGCGGCTGAATAAGCATAAGAGATCAAAAAATCTTGATATTCATCTAGGGTTAAAAAGTTTTTAGGATCTAGATCTAACATCTTTATATATAAGCTTTTCACTCTTCTATAATCTTGACTTTGCAACCCTTCTTCCGCTTCAATGGCATACGCTTGAAATTGTATGCGTAATTTAAGTTTCGAATCTACATGCTCCATTTGCAAAGCTTCCTTTGCAACGCATTGAACGGTTAAAAAAACAAATAAAAAAGCACAGATCCTAAATAGGTACATAATTGAAATCCTTGTATAAAACTTGAGCACATCATAGTTTATTTTTTTGACAAAAGTCAAAATCGAATTTAATATAGTAAATAAATAGTCCTCTAATAAAACAGTTACATTCCTCTCTTAAAACTGCTTTTTTTAAAGCTAATTGAATTAAAAAAAATAAAAAAAAACAACTAAATTAGTTGCAATATATTTAATAAAATGAATATGGGTTAAAATATAAGAACATCGTAGTTTTATTGATGTTTAGACTAGAAGGAAATTGTTCAACAAACACTAAATCTTCTAAAGGCTTATCAGCCTTGCCAGAAATGACAAGAAGGAGACTGTAAGTCTCGCCTAAAGAAGATAGGAACTGGAGGGCTAGAAAAACAGGAATAGGGTATGACTTCTCTGATTCGGCGTTTATGCTAGCTTACCAATAAAAAATATTCTTTATTAAATCAAAGAGGAAGGAAAAATGACTAAAAAACCATCAAAAGCAACTGTTGCTAGCAAGCGCAGAGCTGCTGGTAAAAAAGCTGCTAGAAAAGTAGCAACTAAGAAAGCTGTTAGAAGAAAAGCTGGCAAAAAAGCTGCTAGAAAAGTAGCAACTAAGAAAGCTGTTAGAAGA
>JAJACV010000013.1 GCA_022601335.1 Chlamydiota bacterium
AAATAGATTCTCCTGGATTTTTCTTTTGCTCTTCTAGAATCATTGTTCTAAAAGAGGGAATAGGAACAAAAGAGTATAAAACGGTAGAAAAATTTTCTAATAGGTAACTGAGCGACCATTTCTTTAACAAAAAATGAGTATCAGGATAATAGTTTTGAAACAAAAATTTTGTTTGAACATTAGATGAGAGAATAGGAATATTCAGTATCGAGCAAAGGGGAGCTAAGTGGTCTATAAAAAAATTGTGGGGAGTCTCCAAAATACCACAGGCTTTCTTAATCATAACTCAAAACCGTATTACCTATGATTGAACAAGTACAGGATTTCTATCTTTATATAGCTTCTGAAAAGGGCTTAAGCCACAATACTCAGCTAGCTTATAAACAAGATATAGAGCGTTTTATTAAATTTATAAAACAAAAAAATATTTCATCGTTTTCGCAAATAGAACAAAAAGATCTTATTGCCTTTTTAGAAAGCTTGAAATTACAGAAACATGCAAGTTCAAGCCTAAGCCGCTACCTTATGACTCTAAAAGTGTTGTTTCGTTTTTTAAAAAGAGAGGGGCACCTTAAAACAAATATTACCTTATATCTGAAAGGTCCCAAAAATTGGCAAATAGTGCCCTCAGTTCTAAGTGGTAAGGAGATTGAGCAACTTTTCGACCAACCTAATCTCGAGCTTGAAACAGAAGCGAGAGATCGCGCTATCTTAGAGGTGCTTTATGGTAGTGGACTACGAGTCTCAGAGCTTTGTCTTTTAAAAATTAATGATGTTGGCGATACCTTCGTCAAAGTACACGGAAAAGGAAACAAAGAGAGAGTCGTTCCAATAGGGAGAAAAGCTATTGATTCCATAGATTATTATTTAACTCACTTTAGAAATGAAGATCAAAGTCCTTATCTTTTTATTACTGCACGAAAAAAACAAGTGGATAGAATTATGATTTGGAAACAAATCAAGATGTACGCAAAAAGAGCGGGTCTAAGAAAAAATATATCTCCACATGCCCTCAGACACTCTTTTGCAACGCATTTACTTGATAATGGCGCTGACTTGAGAGTGATTCAAGAAATGCTCGGACATGCAAATATTGGAACAACAGATAGATACACTCAAGTCAGTCAAACACATCTGCACAAAGCATTTAATGATTGTCACCCGAGGCTATAGCTTTTTCTTTAAGATGTCATTGACGAGAGCGGGAGATGCCTTTCCTCTAGAAATTTTCATAACTTGACCCACTAAGAAGCCAAAGGCTTTTTGTTTCCCATTTTTATAGTCCGACACAGATTGTGCATTTTCAGCTAGAACTTGGTCCACCAATTGCTCAATCAATTTTTCATCTTGAACAGGTTGGTAATCAGGATTTTCTTTGACTATCAGTTCACAATCTTTGCCCTCTGAGGAAATCATATCATCAGCAACGGACTTGGCAATCTTTCCTGTGATTTTTTTAGAGTCTATTAAATTTATTAATTTTGCTAAGTTTTTAGGCGCAATACCGGATTCTGCAAGAGTCATGCCTGAGTCTTTGAAGCGACCTTGGAACTCAATAATTATCCAATTACAAAGGCTTCTTGCATTACTGCAATACTCTAGAGCTTCTTCAAAATAGTCTGAAAGCTTCTTCTCTTGGGTGAGGGTAACTGCTTGCTCTAAGGTTAACTTAAGTTCTTCTGTATAGCGTTTTGTTCTTTTGAAAGGAAGTTCTGGAAGCCCTTTTCCAACTTCATCGATATATTCTTGTGTGAGAACGACAGAGGGAATGTCTGGTTCAGGAAAATATCGATAGTCTTCAGCACCTTCTTTTAGACGCATTATCTTTGTCACTTTGGCTTCAGGATCCCATCTAAATGTCGCTTGGGGAACAAGCTCATTTTGATCTTTTTCAGGGTATTTAGAATAAAGAGCTATTTGTCTTCGCACTTCTGCATCAATAGCCATTTCAATGAAATTGAATGAATTCATATTCTTTATCTCAATTTTATTTCGAAGCTGCTCTTCTCCCTTTTTTTTCACTGAAACATTGACATCTATGCGCAACGAACCCTCTTCCATATTGCAATCGGATGCATCAATATAATGAAGAATTGCTCTTATCATTTTTGCATAAGACGTAACTTCTTGAGGAGTTACACCAATGCAAGGTTTAGAGACAATTTCTATTAAAGGAGCTCCTGCTCTATTATAGTCAACACCTCCAAAGTCACTGAAGTGTTTACATGTCCCTGCGTCATCTTCTAAATGTGTATGATCCAAAGTCAAAGTCTTTTCTTTTCCATCAACGTAACAAGTGACTGTTCCTCCTAATACAATAGGATGGTCAAACTGTGTAATTTGAAAATTTCGAGGACTATCAGGATAAAAGTAAGATTTCCGATCAAAGCGACTGACTTTTGCTATCTTGGCTGTAATAGCTGATCCCCACTGAACGGCCTTTTTGACGGCTTCTTTATTCAAAATAGGAAGCGTCCCTGGTTGCCCAGTACATACACATGTAATATTTGTGTTGGGCTCAGCGCCAAATTGGTTAGGGGCTGAACTGAAAAGTTTCGACTTGGTGTTCAACTGAGCATGAATCTCTAGCCCAACAACGGGTTCCCAATCTCCATAACTCATACGGCCTCCTTGGCAAAAGGTGGAACTTGAATGTTCTCAGGTCTTGCTTGCTCAAAAGCATGAGCACATCCTATTAAAAAGTGATCTTGTGTGTGCTTCGCAATCATTTGTAAACCAATGGGATTACCATTTTTTGCAAAGCCTGCTGGAATGCTTAGTGCAGGAAGACCTGTTAAATTAGCGTGAACGGTGTAAAGATCCATAAGGTACATAGATAGGGGATCTTGAATAGAACCTGTTTCAAAGGCAGGGGTCGGAGCGGTTGGCATAATCACTAAATCACAGGATTTAAGAGTATCGTTAAAAGCGTCTAAGATTTTACCTCGCGCGCCTAAAGCTTTTTTATAATAAGATCCTGAATAACCAGAGGAAAGAACATAGGTACCCAGTACAATTCTTCTTTTAACTTCTGTTCCAAAGCCATTTTCACGTGTTAAGTCGTACAACTCGTCTAAATTTTTGGCATGCAAATCTCGATTACCGTAGCGCACCCCATCAAATCTAGCCAAATTTGTTGAGGCTTCTGCTGTAGCAATAATGTAATAAGTAGCCATCGCGTATTTTAGAACACTGAGATTAACTTCAACAATTTCTCCGCCTAAGTCTTTAATTACTTGCACAGACTCATCAAAGGACTGTTTCATTTCGTCAGAGAGGTCTGTTAAAAAATCATATGGAATTCCTACTCGTACACCTTCTAAGTTCTTTTTTAAATGTTCTAAAATATTAATTTTAGGAACATTTAATGACGTTGCATCATGTATACAGTGCTGGCCGAGGACGCTTGCTATGAGGGCCATATCTTTTGTATTATATGAGAAGGTGCCTATTTGATCTAAAGAAGATCCAAAAGCGACGAGGCCATATCTTGAAATTCTACCATAGGTAGGTTTGTAACCCACAATGCCGCAATAGGAAGCAGGCTGCCTTACGGACCCACCTGTGTCAGAGCCTAGCGAAAAAGGGGCAAGTCTTGCAGAAACGCAGGCTGCAGAACCTCCTGAGGAGCCTCCTGGTGTGCAAGATAGCTTCCAAGGATTATGAGTTTTTAAGAAAGCAGAATATTCAGTAGCTCCACCCATAGCAAACTCATCTAAGTTTGTTTTCCCTAAAATTAAAGCGTCTTCTTCTTCAAGTAGTTTTGTACTTGTCGCATCAAAGAGAGCCTGGTAATTAGAGAGTATTTTAGAGGCGCAGGTTGTTAGCTCGCCTTTGATATGTATGTTGTCTTTGAGAGCAATAGGAATTCCAGCTAGTGCTCCTAACTTTACTCCCTTTTTTCTCTTTTCATCTAATTCTTTTGCTTTAGAAAGTGTTCTTTCTGGATAGAGTTGGAGAAAAGCTCCTAATTTGCGATCGAGTTTATTAATTCTCTTAAAAAAATAGTTTACTATTTCTACAGCAGAGATTTCTCCAGAAACAAAGAGATCTTTCAGCTGCAGAGCTGTTTTTTCATACATACTGGATCCTAATCTTTTATAATAATCTGAGGGACTTTTATCAACCCACCCATGTGTTCAGGTGAGTTTTTTAGAAAGACATCGCGTGGAAGGAGGTCTGTAACTTCATCCTCACGCATCAAATGTTTATGATCCTTAATGACCTGAGTGCATCTCTGAGTGTCAGATACATCAAGTTCATCGAGTTGTTCTACAAAATCTAAAACTCTTGTCAAATCTTTCTGGAGCTGGTTGGCTTCATCTTTAGTAATGGCAATCCGAGCAAGTTTAGCAAAGTAAGTAACTTTTTCAGCATCAATATGTGACATAGTCAAAAATCCTTTAAAAATTAGGCATATTATAGTGAGTGAGAGATAAAGTACAAGAAATTAGGAGATCACAATTTTTTTTTTATTAATCATGAAATGGCAAATACCTAACATACTAATAGATGTTTTTTTTATAAAAAAGATTCAGGAAGGAGCTGAATGAAGTCATAAGTGATTAAAAAGGAGTATTTAAAATTTAAATAAATAGC
>JAJACV010000014.1 GCA_022601335.1 Chlamydiota bacterium
AGAGATCTCTCAAATGGGGCAAAAAGGTTCCAAAACGATACCAAGCTTGAGTTATGCAACGATCTCATATTGAACGTCTTGATTTTCCTAGTCAAGTTCCTGTTGAAGGAAGATTGGTATTTCTTCGACAGGGGCCATCATAAATTACGCAAATTTTACGCACTTGACCAGAAAAACTGGAAAAAATCAGTATAGAAGAGCACAATAGGTACCTTCGTAACAGATTGAAAGTTTGCTCCCTATTGATATGAGTTCGAAATTACTAATGGCACACTTTCAAATGACAAATCAGGATAAATTAAAAAGTAAAAAAGGGCTTTTTTTTCTTCTTTGGTCGCTCTGTATTCTTGGCTCATGGTCAGTGCTTCCTTATGTGCAGCATTTAGAGTTGGTTCCTTCGTCTGTTTCATTGGCTAAAATATTTTTGTTGGTTACTGCTCAAGCGATGATATTTTTCGGAATAGTATGTTGGCTGAGTTATCTGCTTGTTCCTAAGACTGATTTACGACCCTTTTCAACGGATAAGCCTTTCAAGAGAATCGTTTATCCTGGAGTGCTTGCAGGCTTCTTTGTAGGGCTTATTATTTACCTGCTTGATGTAACACTATTTAGAAGTTCTGTCTTTTCTGGAGCCCACCCTCCTGCTTGGACTGGTCTACTGGCATCATTTTATGGTGGAATAAACGAAGAGGTGTTGCTCAGGTTGTTCTTGTTTACCTTAGTCTATTTTCTTTTTAGAAAAATTTTCAAATTTGAGTTGCACAATCGTGTAATTTTTCTGTGGAGTGTCAACGTGTTAGTGGCAGTTGTTTTTGGTTTGGGCCATTTACCGGCAGCTTTTAAGCTTGCTGCACCATCTTCTTTTGAAATCTTTCGTATACTTTTGTTGAATGGTATACCTGGAGTTGTGTTCGGATGGCTTTATTGGTCTCGAGGGCTATGGACATCTATGGTAGCTCATTTTGTGACAGACGTAGTAATACATGTAACGTTGGTTTGAAGTCGATGACGAGTGGTATATCTTAGTTCTCTTTTGCTGCTGCAATGTCAACGGTATTAAAAAGACTGGTTAATGCTTCTGAGTTTGCACCATATTTAGCCTCGACTGCATGCATGGCTTGTTCCTAAAGCTAAATCACCGACAGGTGCTTTTGAGATAGGTGCTAGTCTAAGAGAATGGATACAAGTGGGTTTGAAACATCATGCAAACCTGTCTTTACAAAATAATCCTTGTTTGAGTAAAAGTTTGCATCAACATACCCTTAACTCATCCAATAATAGAGTTATTGTCTGTTTAGGGGTATTGCTGGGATCGTCTAGCTTAGTTGCTAACTACATTGTTGCAAATCCAGATCAGATTCCATAACTACTACTAATCCCGCTGGGCCAATATTGAGCTCCTGCTGCAAACTCAAATGACTTAAATGGAAGACACAATTCTAGTATCCAAAAGGCCAAAAGTAGGTGTTGGAGTTCTTGTTATTCAAAATGGTCAGTTGCTTTTGGGAGAGAGGATTTATGCACACGGGTCAGGCACATGGTGTCCGCCTGGTGGACACTTGGAGTATGGAGAGAGTCCTATTGATTGTGCTGTTAGGGAACTTGAAGAAGAGACGGGTCTTGTTGCTACTGAGATCGTGTCTGGCCCGTGGACAAATGACTTCTTTCAAGCTGAGGAAAAGCACTATCTTTCTGTATACATGTTTGTGAAATCTTTTGAAGGTGAACCCAGAGTAAAGGAACCTGAAAAAATTTCCTGCTGGCGATGGTTTGATTTTGATGCGCTCCCTCAGCCACTTTTTTTATCGCTCCATAACTTGCTAGACACGAATCCTCTAGATTCTTTGTCTTCTCACTATTTGTTGTAAAAGAGTTCCTGTTCATTTTGCGGTAGGAGGTGTATTCGACAGCTTCCCCGCCCTAAAAGTGTATAGAGATAATTATCTTTGCTTAAAAAAAGCTCAGCAATCTAAAGTGCTTTTTGAAAAAAAGAGGTGCTCACCTCATTTAACTAGCGGTAATCTTCGGGGCATGGCTTGCCGTGATCCAATGAATGGGGCCTCATTCAATAAATACTCACCAAAAAATAAATCAAAACCTTAGCATGCTTGCATGCAGCCTTGTCCTTGAGGGCGGGGAGGATGTCAAGATTATTGCTTCACTTAGAGGAAGATAAAAATGTCAAAGATATTAGTAAAAGATTTAGTGATTTTTGTAACGGGTGCTAACCGAGACAGGGGTATAGGGCGTGCACTTATTGAAGAGGCGATTAAACGCGGGGCCAGAAAGGTTTATGCTACCGCTCGGGACGTATCACAGCTGGAGGATTTAGTTGCAAAGTTTCCGGGAAAGGTAGTGGCAGTTGAGTTGGATGTAACCAATCCTGAGCAAATTATAAGAGCGGCCCAGGAAGCTAGCGACACTCAAATTTTAATTAATAACGCAGGGGCAGCAGGCTTTTCCGGATGTTATAACAATTACAGTGAAGAGACGGCGCGTCAAGAGATAGAAGTTAACTATTTTGGTCCAATTCATCTCATGCGTGCTTTTTCGGAAAACATGGTAAAAAATAATTTAGGAGCCATGGTCAACGTGATTTCGGTTGGTGGGCTTTCGCCTTTTCCTCCGGCAGCCACCTATTCAGCTTCTAAGGCGGCTCTGTATTCTTTAACTCAATCTGTGAGGGCAGAGATGGTGCCGCATGGGATTTCTGTTTTTGGAGTCTATCCTGGTCCCATTGATACCGATATGTCTGACACTCTTGAGGTGACAAAGGAATCACCTGCGAATGTCGCTTGTCGTATTTTTGACGGGATGGAACAAGGAATCGAAGACATTACGACGGATACTTTTGCCGATGCCTTTACGGGCTATTTAAGAAGGGACGCTAAAGCCTTTGAAGCGATTGGGGAAGAGTTTGACAAACTAGTTTAATTTGAGAAAATGGGGTCATGTTAGATTTGACCCCCCACTATATCTTAAATATGTGGCGTCTTGAGAGGTAATGGATTGAAAGCTTATAAGGACAAAAAGTTTATTCGAGAAGATTTTAGCGGAGTTTTATTTGCTAGCAAGACTTTCTCTGATTGTGTTTTTGAAAATTGTATTTTTCAAGAGAGCGATTTGCGTAGCGCGCATTTTTTCGAGTGTACCTTTAAAAGCTGTAATTTGCATTTAGTGAGGATGGAAAGTTGTCGCTTTCAAAGTGTGGTATTTGAAGAATGTAAAATTGTTGGTGGAGAATTTTTTAAATGTGGCGACAGGTTTTTATCCCTTGAATTCAGGAATTGTATTTTGATGGGGTGCAATTTCTCTGACCTAAAAATGAAGCGAACGAGTTTTTTGGGGAGTAAGGTCAAAGAATGCCATTTCAACAATACATTTTTGGTAGAAGCCAATTTTCGAGAAACTGACCTAGAGGGCAGTCTATTTCACCATGCTGATTTGTCTAAAGCTGATTTTAGGGATGCTAAAAACTATTCCATTGACCCCCAGTCAAATAAATTAAGTAAGGCACAGTTTTCAACACCAGAAGTTCTTTCCTTATTGAGTTTTTTTGATATTCAAATCACTTGATTCTGAAATAGGGTCAAAATGAATGTTAGAGCCCATTGTCTTTACAGCAAAATATGCCTGGCTGAATGGTTGTGTGTATCATAAATAGCAATGCTAGCTCCTTTCACTGTAGGTGAGGTTTCCTTCATTAGTGAGCCTGGATTAAGGGAAAGCGTTTTGCCCACATGCTCGTTGACCCTTAGATGAGTATGTCCATGAAAGACAGCATCGTATTTTCCACAAGAAACAAGGGCCTCGACAAGGCTAGAATAATCCCCGTGAAAAACTGCTATTTGACGGGATTCAAGAGTTATCTCAAGAAAGCGTTCCTCATATTTCAAATCAAGTCCCCACTTGTCCTTAAAAGCAAGATGACGGAATTTGTCTCCATCATTATTGCCAAATACTCCGCGTAAAGGGGCTTTCAAACCTTGAAAAAAATAAAGAATGAAAGGAGAGACCCAATCTCCGCAGTGAAATACCCATTCGACTTTCTCTTGATTGAAATGCTCAACTGCTTTTCGAATCAATTCACCCTGGTCGTGAGTGTCAGATAGCACGCCTATTTTCATCAAACATTCCTCTTTTTGCAAAATAGATAAACTATTAGAAAATTTCATTCTTTATTAACCCGAAGTTCAGGTTATTAGTGGATTGGTCTACACTACTAGCGACGCATTTTTTAGCCAAATATTAAATAAATATTCTCAAAGGTACCAATGGTTGAATATGGATTTTGATCCTGATAAATTGAGATCTCACTTCAATACCAGACCAATAGATCCTGCAAGCCGACTTTATGATGCTATTAACCCGAAGTTCAGGTTATTATTAATGCGTTAAATTATTTAGTATGTGTATTAAGCGGTAAATTTAGGAGGCATCAATGAGTATTCAAGAATCACGTATAACAGATGTAACAGCTAAATGGGAACTTGCAGAACGAATAGCAGGTCATGCTATTGGACCAAAACAGGATCTAGAATCAATATTTAAAGATGTCATGCTTGGCATGGAAAAACAGGCTGGTATTACTTTTGATATTTTGCTTAAAGAAAGAGTATGGAATACAGTATCACCTGAACGATTAAAATCAATTACAGCACATT
This sequence comes from Chlamydiota bacterium, assembly GCA_022601335.1. Taxonomy (GTDB): domain Bacteria; phylum Chlamydiota; class Chlamydiia; order Chlamydiales; family JAAZZY01; genus JAJACV01. The sequence goes on from JAJACV010000014.1 coordinate 4,665, forward strand.
TTTTATCGGAATTTTGTGATAAAATTCTTGGGAGCTTTAAAGTAAATGAAGCTGAAAGAATGCTTGAAGAGCATAAAAAAATAGGATTTATTAAACATGAAATCTTTAGTGCGAAAATTAAAACCGCATATCAATTATTTTTTTGTGAAATAATTAATTCTGTCGCGGATAAAGCAAATTCTATGAAGGATAGCTTGGTACCTGAGGTGTTTGAATCCCTTAAAAGGGAAGGAATCGAGTTCCCTAAAAAGGAGGGAGGCAGGCCTGACAGTCTGATATTCCTGACAGTCTAATATTCCTTACATTCAGAGGATTATAATAGCACATGCGTCGACATGCTATTTTATTTTCGGTTAGTGTAGCTACAAATTCTATTAAGAAAAAATTTCAGAGATTCTTCTTTTTGATAAAGCTCCCAGATGTTTTCTAGTTCATTTTCATATATGGAAGAGAGTCTTTGAACTTCACATGAGTGTGGATTACCCATAAACACCACAGGAGAGATTTTACAGCCTGTGGGACGTGCTGGTTCGACTATACGATAGGCTTCTACAGCGAAGCCAGAGCTTCTTGGGCCTTCACGTGCCCTACAGCCGCTGCAGCTCGAAGGTTTTGTATACCCATAGGCTTGTCTATTTGGTTAATTCCACCAGTTCCTGATAATAAACGCAAACCTAACTGATATCGAGCTTCTACAGAACCGAAAGAAGCTGCTTGCATATAGAGTCTAACTGCGTTTCCAACTTCATGAGGAGCGTTCAGATGCTCTGCAAGCCCTTCGAATTCTTCCGCTTTTATGGCTCCATATAGATCCATTGCAGCTATTAATATATTTCCTAAAATTGGAATTGTTAAAATTATAGAACGCGATATGGATTTAGTGTTGAGATATGCAAAATAATGATTACTTTGAATTTTGGATTCACCAACACTTGGCTTGTATACGCATTTCAAAAATATATCTACTAAATTCGTGAGAGTACTGACGGCTGGGACATAGTCCAAATAGCGGTCTATTTTAACGCAGGCGGAAGAAAAAGGTGTAATGTTTAACATATGCAAGTCCTCTCATTGGAATATTTTATCTTATCTTAGCCTTTTTTAAAGATTAAGACAAGGTTAAAAATGAGGTCTGTCGGGCTTGGCTTCCTATTTTTTCCAAAATTTTATTTTAGCTGCCCATTTCTTAAATTTTTGAGGATTAATCAAATAAATTCCCATAAGAAGGATCGGAACGCCCGGTAAAATTGGAAGAAGACATCCCAAAATTCCTAAAGCAATTAAACTCGATCCAGAGAATAAGCGGAGCACTTTTTTGCCTTTTTTACGCATATATTTTATATATAGTAGATTAAGTTTAAACTGAAGAGAATACTAATTTAGAAAGTAAAGAACGCTCAAACGCATGTTTTCCAATAGAGTATGTATATGAGACCATTGAACAACTCAAGCTTGCGTCCGTTTTGGAACCTTTTCGCCCCATTTGAGAGATCTCTCGCTCTCTGTACCATATGTACTATCTTCGCTCGAGATCCC
>JAJACV010000015.1 GCA_022601335.1 Chlamydiota bacterium
GTGAAGTATTGTTTATTTTGCTATAATATAGTCGAATTATCATTGTCTAACTTATTAAATTTATAAACATCGAGGCTATAGTACATGGCAGAAGTAACTGAAAAACCATTTGGTAAGCTGCGGTCCTTTTTCTGGCCAATTCATAGTTATGAATTGAAGAAGATTGTTCCGCTTTTAATAATGTTCCTTTGTGTAAGTTTTAACTACACAATATTAAGGGATGCAAAAGACGCTCTAATTGTAACAGCACCTGGATCTGGTGCAGAAGCTATTCCATTCCTAAAAGTTTGGTGTGTAGTTCCGTTTGCGATTGTCTTTATGGTCATCTATGCAAAACTTAGTAACGTATTGAGTAAGCAGAAGCTATTCTATGCAGCTATTGTTCCATTCCTAGTTTTCTTTGGATTGTTTGCTGCTGTGATTTATCCTATGAAAGATATTCTGCACCCAACTCATTCGGCTGATATGCTTCAAAATGCGTTGCCACAAGGTTTGATGGGCTTAGTCGCTATTTACCGAAACTGGACATTTGCGTTGTTTTACGTCATGTCAGAGCTTTGGGGTAGTGTGGCTCTTTCTCTTGTTCTTTGGGGATTCGTGAATGATATTACTCGAGTGACAGAAGCCAAGCGTTTTTATACACTCCTTGGATTAGGAGCTAACGTAGCGCTATTGATTTCTGGCCCGCTTATCATGCACTTTGCGAACGTAAGAGCTACGCTTCCAGCGAACGTAGATGCTTGGGGAGTTACTCTCAACTACTTAATGTCTAGTGTTATTGCATCAGGGGTTGTTCTCCTTGGTGTTTACAGCTGGATGCAGAAAAATGTCTTGACTGATCCTAGATTCTATGATCCGAAAGACCTCAAAAAGAAGAAAAGCAAGCCTAAAATGGGTATGCTTGAGAGCTTCAAGTTCTTAGCGAAATCTAGATATTTGGGCTGTATAGCTATTCTAGTTATTGCTTATGGTGTTGGGATTAACTTAATTGAAGTGACCTGGAAAGGGCAGCTGAAATTACAATATCCTAATACGAATGATTACGTGAAGTTTATGGGGATGTTCTCTACTGTGACTGGTGCCATGACTATTTTCATGATGCTTTTCGTAGGTGGAAACCTCTTGAGGAAAAAAGGCTGGACTTTCACAGCGTTATTAACTCCTGTAATGATTCTTATCACAGGAACTCTGTTCTTTACATTTGTGATCTTTAGAGCTAACTTGTCACCGCTAACCGCTTTATTGGGAGTTTCTCCCTTAATGCTGGGCGTTATCTTTGGTATGGTTCAAAACATCTTAAGTAAATCTTCGAAATACTCGATGTTTGATCCGACTAAAGAGATGGCTTATATCCCACTTGATCCTGAATCAAAAGTTAAGGGTAAAGCTGCTATCGACGTAGTAGGAGCTAGATTAGGTAAATCCGGAGGATCTTTACTACAGCAAGGGCTAATAGTAGGATTTGGATCACTAGCAGCAATAACACCCTATGTAGCGATTATTCTATTTATAATTATTGCTGCATGGATTACTGCTGGAAAATCACTTGGAAAGCAGTTTAATACACTGACTCTTCAGCAAGAAGAAGCTAGAAAAGCAGAGGCGCTTGCAGCTCAATCTGCAACGTCTGGTGCTGAAGCTTCTGAAGTAGCAGCTGTTGCTAAAGAAGAAACCACTGTTGTTTCTAGTTAAGAATCGCTTTTAATAACAACGATTTCAAAAAGAGTATTTGGGGAAACCTGAATACTCTTTTTTTTTGCGTTTGGAAAAATCATTTATATTCTCTTGTATCGACTATAACTTTTTTCATGAGTTTCAAAGGGCTATTTGTCCTTTTTTTCAGATGAAGGCCTATTTGACTTTGATGGCTTAGTGACGACTGAGGCTGTAATGATGGCTCTCAAAACAGTATTTGTTGAGTCTATGGAAAAAACGATGTGTACAAATTTTTGTTTAGCTCTATTGAGTCAGCTAACGTCTAATGGAATTGCATTAGCTGCGGATTACTGTGACAGAAATGCACAGCATTACTTTAGTCTTGCAAATGAGATAAAAAGGAATTAATAACTATTAACGTCATGTGGCATTTTTCCATTATAGTTGATGCACTTGAATAAAAGAGCTCCCTTTACAAGCTTATTATGCGATGAAAAAAGTGGAATGATCCGAACAAACTCTACTTTTTCAAAGTAGGGTTTTAGGTTTCTTTCAGCTTTCTTTTGTCTGTAATCTACATCTGCTAAAAAATCCTTAGAATTATCTGCCCAGACATAATAACCTGTTTTACCTAACTGTTCCTCTGCCATAGAGGGCCAAAATGAAAACTGATTTTTTCTTTTATGTTCCAAGTTTAAAAAATATTGTCGCTTTTGAACAGGTCCATAAAAACTCAGTAGACTAGCTAATTGATAGCTATCGGAGAAAAAGAAGTTCTCCTTGGAATTATAGGAGACCTCTTTAAGCTCTTTTTGAAGATTAGCCCACCCCATACTATGCCTAAAGGGATTAATGCGGTAGGGGAGCGTTTTTTCAGAAAAATAATTGCGTTTTTGTAGGAAAGGGATCGAGATGCAAACTGTGACCATCATTACAGAGAGAAGAGTTCCTCTAAAGAGCCATTTAGAACCCTTGCCTAACACATCTAGAGCATACCAAGCTATGAGCACAGTTGATGAGGGATATGCATAAAGAGCCCAATTCGCTTGTATTTTTTTCATCATGGACAGAGTCATAAAAAGTCCCAGAACAAAGGACGTTACAAAAGAACAAAACAAAAGACTCCTTTGAAGTGTCCATCTTTGCCGCAGTGCTTCCAAAAGAGACAACAGAAGAAGTATAAAATAGATAGGGGACAAAACGCCAAACTGAGCTCCAAAAAAGTCCCAAAAATTTGACTTAGAAGTTCCCCCTGCAGACTGAGTAAAGACATGACGAAAGGTCGCCCATTCATGAGAGGCATTCCAAATAATACTAGGAGCAAGGCCTATGAATGAAATGGCAATACCTATCCAAAGCGACCGATGATAAAAAGAGCGGTTTACAAGGCAAGTCGCTACTATAATAGGCCAGAGAATATAAATGGGCCATTTAAAGAGAGAGCCCAACAGAATAAAAAGACCCACTAAATAAAAATTAGGGGGCTTTTTTTTGTGTAGGCCCCACAAGAGGGGGCAGAGAGCCAAAGACCAAAAAAGAATGAATCCAACATCTGTTGTAGCTGCAAAAGTTCCCATCAGTCCTATGGGTGACAAACTCAAAATAATAGCAGACCAAAAGGCAAGTCGGCCTGTTCCTCCCATGCAGTAAGCAAGCAAATAAATTGCAAATGAGGTTAGCATCGAGAAAACAACTGAGAGAAACCTCACGCCCATTTCATTTTGGCCAAAGAGCTGACACCCAAGCCAAATTTGCCAGGCGATACCAGGAGGCTTACTGTAGAAACCGTAATCTAAATTTTGACTCCATGTCCAGTATTGAGCCTCTTCAGGGTTTAAAGGAATATAACCAGAAGCAATCTCATAACAAGCCCATAAAGCCTTAATCAGCAGTAAACATGAAAGAAGTATTAAATAACGTTTGTGTGACCTAAAAAAAATCATATGGTAAAATAGGGTAAATCAAAAAAGAAGAGTAGCAAGACTTTTAGTTTTAGCAAAGAGAAGAGAGAATAATTTAAGCGAAGGTCATTTATTTAAAACAGCCAGGTAAAAGAAACAATTCCACTAACGAATTGTGTGCTATTTCTTCCACCGAGTGTTACCCAAACACCCGCTAAAGCCCCAAAATTCGGATTGGCATTAAATTCAATAGCTGGAGCTACACTCCAATTTTGACTTGCAGGCCCTCCAACTGGAGAGCCTCCATCATGACCCGAAAATGTCGTTTTTCGAGTAGCCTCGTATTGCCAATCAGTCGCAAAGACCCATTGTTCTGTAATACTATACTCCCAAGCAAAAATAGAGATGAAAGTATCACCTGGATTGACAAATCCATTGGTATTGTTAGCTCCACCGTAGGTATTTACACCCTGCACTTTGGTGCGAGGCACTAAGTCGTAACCAAAAGACCATCTAAATAAAAAGGGATGATAGTCTAAAGGGTCAAGAGATTTTTTAAACAAGCGATTGAAACTCTTTTGAAAGTTTAACGAAATAGTGGGGGTATATGATCCGGTTCCAGAGGAATCTGTTCCATTCTTTGTAGCGTCTAATTTTTCAAAACGGCCCGTTGGAATATTGACACCTATTTCAACAACGCAAGCGGGCCAAGCTGTATGGAGGAAATCATCTAACAGCTGAAAACCTACTGTGGCTGACATATCTCCATAGTTAAAACTACTTTCATCTAAAGATCGTTTAAACCAACTCTGAGCAATGACGCTAATATCCATGAAATTGGTAAGACCATATTGAAAAACAGCTAAATATTGCATGCTCATTGAGGAGCGAGTATGTTGTTGTTTCCAGTTTCTATCATAAGCACCGTAATTTTTTTGCCAGAAAAAATAAGGCTGTACATTGACTTTTCCTTTAGGGACTGTATGTGCTGAAGGCGCTAAAAGAGGGCCTGTATAGAAAGGTGAGTAGGTATGGTAGATATCCTCCATAAAAGAGCGCTCTTCTTGGTCATGCCGAGCTCTTGATTGGCCTTGTAAAAGACCATAGGCTGATACATAAAAAGAACTACTTAAAAAGAAAAATAGTAACAATAAGCGTGGGTAAATCATAGTATGTTTAATTATATCTTCAATTCTTTTTTTTCAATGATAAAAAATAAGTCGTGAAAGAGAAAAAGCAAGTCCTAATAAAAAAAGATTTTCATCTCTCTTGATTTTTTCTAAAGTCATTATCATTCTATATTAAATTTAAATGGAGAAATAAGAAATGAAAACTTCCTTACGTCTATTTTCTGTAATTCTATCAATTCTTGTTTCCTTTTCATTAAACGCAGAGATGCATACAAGCTCACGAGAGGGTGATCCAGCGGCCTTTGTTGAAAATGTGAATGTTGTACATGGGGATTACTCTGAATTAGAAGTCGACTTAGATGTTGCCGGTCCTGATCGACTATTATTTACCCGCTACTACTCCAGTCAAAACCAAGTGATATCTTCAGATTTTGGAGGCTGGTTTTTAAGACCTCAAAGAATCTTTAAAGTTGATCAAGAAAATGGAGACTCATACTCAACCCATGAAGGAGAATTTAAACTGACTCATGTCTATGTTGGGACAAAAGAAGGGAGTATCTTGAAATTTACTGGGTGGCAAAATAACGAAAACCCTGCAGTGGCATCAACTCTTCAAATTGATTCTGAAGAAGAATGTTTGGGGATAGCTAATACGGCTAGAGGGAAACCCTCAGCTTGGACAAATATTAAAAACTATAAACTTATCTTTTACCCAGATAAGAATCTTTATGAGCTTTTATTGGCAGATGGGAGAAAGAACATTTTTTCATATAATGAAGCTATTCAGGGTTTTTGACTGCTTGAATAAATCTATTACTATCTATTAGTGAAGGGCTTCATAATAAAATTACAAATTATCATCATCTACATATTTATGATCGGCATAGAAATCCTTTGAACCAACATTTAAAAGCAGTTAAAAGAAATTCACCAGAAGCTCATATCCCCTTTGGAGGTAGCTAATGAATGTATTAGATGAAAGTTTAATTAAACAATTGTCTTTCCCTGATTGTCTTGTTGAAAGAATGGACTTTAACCCTAAGAAAAAAGAACTAATTATTTATGTACAAGGAGGGTGGCTTGATATAGATGCCGGAATAAAATTTAAAAGAACTGTTCTAAGTTTTTCTCAATGGGAAAAACTTTCAATAAGGAAGTTTGATTCTAGGCAAGAAAAGTGGGAAAGTTTGAAAGCTGAAAAAGCTGAATTTTTAACAGATATACCGGAGATTAAAATTTTTGATTCAACAGTCAAACTCTCGGGGTTTAGTAATTCAACAGGATTTTGGATTGAGTGGTGCTTTAGCAATGTAAAAGTACAAATTCATTATGAGGAAGAAGAGTAGATGCCTAGACACAGATAAGGCTCTTTTACTAGGTCAATGGCATAATTTAAGTGATCCTCAACTAGAAGATAGCTTAAGAGTTCGCTTGAATTTTATGTTGCTTACAGGTTTTGAAATGGACCAAGAATTTCCAGATGAAACCACTCTTTGTCGTTTCAGAAACAAACTTGTTGAAAAAAGGCTTCACCGTAAACTCTTTCGTTTTATCAATCGCCAGCTCGAAGAGCTGGGTTTAGCTATCGAATCTGCTCCAGGAGAAGTACTCGATGTCACTATTATTGAATCAAGCGCTATGCCTAAAAGAATCTACGAAATAGAAGAATCACTAGAATTCAAAGAAACATGTGTGAGGAGAATAGAATCAAAAAAATCAGATGCCAAATGGCTTAAGAATTAAACAGAGCTGTTTTTTTAAAATCTGATTAAATCAACAACACTCATTTGGATTACCTTTTCTGATAGTGTCTTGTATAGGCTTTCTTCGAGAGCTGTATTTAAGTAATCTACAGCTTCATCATGATCTGTTTATTTTTCTATAAGCCAGTCTTTATAATTCTCGTTATTTTTCATATCTCCTCCTTAATTTAAACTTTGGACCGATATCAGTTCCTCCTAGAGTAAATTTTAGAAAAAATGGTTAGAGTTTTGAAGTTGAGTTAAGAGTTAATCTCGATCATCAAAACTAAAGAAATCTTTGAATCCTTGAATAGTGCTGTCACGACTAATCGCAGCAATAGAATCCGTAAGAGGGATATTTTTGGGGCACACACGAACACAATTTTGAGCATTACCACAATCTGAAATACCTCCTTTTTCCATTAGAGGTCTAATTCTGTTTTGCTTTTGTGTTTTTCCAATTGGATTGGCATTAAATAGCCTTGCTTGAGAAATGGGAGCTGGGCCCATAAAATCAGATTGATCATTTACCTGAGGACAAGCCTCAGAACAGCACCCACAAGTCATACAGGTGGATAGTTGGTACATTATTTCTTGTTTCGCGGGGCTAATTTTAGGGCCAAACCCTTTTTCATAAGCTCCATCGCTGTCAATCCAAGCATTTACTTTTTTTAAGTTTTCAAACATGGCTGAGCGATCGACAATTAAGTCTCTTACAAGAGGAAATTTAGATAGAGGAGCCAAAAGAATAACAGTACTTTTAGTCTCTTTAATTATATTGCGAATTAAGGCTGTACACGCTTGACGAGGTTTTCGGTTAACCAAAATAGAGCAAGAGCCGCAAACCTCCTCTAAGCAACCTTGTTCCCAGACAACAGGTTCAACGAGCTTCCCATCTTTGTTAACGGGGTTTTTTTGTATTTCCATCAAAGATGAAATGACATTTGAAAACGGTGTTAACGTGCATTCAAACTCTTCCCAATACTGATGACCTGGTTGTCCTCGGTAGACTCTAATTGTATACTTACTATGTTTGCTCAATTTAAACTCCTAAGTGAAGGGGAGAATAATGTTTTTTGGCACATTATCTAATTGGGGCTTCACTTTTTTTGCATGTACATAGTCGCGTTTTATCGGTTTTAAATGGCGAATGTCAATAGGATTATATGAAATTTTTGGCTCTTTAGTCTTAGTGTCATAGCTTGCAATTGTCTCTTTCAACCATTGCTTATCATCGCGTTCTGGAAATTCGGGTTTGTAATGGGCTCCCCTAAATTCATCACGAAGAAGAGCTCCTTTTGCTATAATAAGTGCTAACTCTAACATGGGACCAAATTGAGCTGCAAAGGTATAGGTTTGATTTGCAAAGTTTGAGTGATCGTGTAGGGTAATGTTTGTAAACCTCTCGCGAATCTCCTTAATTTTATCAATGGCCTTGACCAAATCAACATTATTTCGTTGCACAGAGACATGCTGAATCATAACATCAGCTAATTCATTGTGAAGACTATGAACATTTTCTTTTCCAGAGCGAGATAAAAGATCTTTCTTTGATTTTTCTTCTTTTTCTAAAGCCGATTTATAAATAGATTCGGAAAATTCTTTATCAGGGAGAGTCTCAATAAATCGGTGCATTTCAACCCCAGAGACGAGTCCTCCATAAATACAAGATAATAAAGAATTTGCTCCTAAACGATTCGCTCCATGATACTGATAATCACACTCACCAGCTGCAAAGCAACCTCTTAAATTTGTCATTTGCCTAAAGCGATTTTCTCTATCTGGATCATCGCTAGCAGGCCAGTCTACCCAAGCGCCGCCCATAGAGTAGTGCATCCCTGGAAAAATTTTCATTGGAACTTTGGAAGGTTCATCACCCGTAAATTTTTTATATATATCTAAAACGGAGGCTAATTTATTACGTGTCTCATTAGAGAGATGAGTCACATCTAAATAAACTTGATTTTTTCCTTCAGCGCCTAGCCCTAATTGGCAGATACGTAAAATTTCTCTGGAGCCAATGTCTCTTGGTACTAAATTTCCAAAAGCCGGGTAGAGCTCCTCTAAGAAAAACCAAGGCTTTCCAGTTTCCCCGCATGGGATTTCTTTTCCTAATGAGTTTGTAATTGTTTTAGAAGAATCTCCATAAACCCAAACACGTCCACCTTCTCCTCTTACTGATTCTGAAATGAGCCGTAACTTATCTTCTCCGGGAATGGAAGTGGGATGTATTTGGATAAATTCTCCATTAGCATAGTCCATCCCTTGTAAATAAAGTCTGCCGTTTGCAGCGCCCGTACAAAATGTAGAGTTTGTTGAAAATTTAAAGATGAGGCCGGGGCCCCCCGTTGCTATTAAAACAGCATCGGCTTTCATAACTTCTAGCTTCATATTGAAGTGGTTCATCATCACAATTCCACGAGCTTCTCCTTCTTCATCAAGAATAAGCCTCATGAATTCATGGTTTTCAAATTTTTCAACGCTCCCTTGAGCTTCATGTCTACGTACTTGTTCATCTAAGGCGTAGAGAAGCTGTTGCCCCGTAGAGGCTCCGCAAAATGCGGTGCGGTGATACAAGGTTCCACCAAAACGACGAAAGTCTATATTGCCCTCAGGAGTTCTATTAAAAGGAACTCCAAAACGGTCCATCATTTGCAAGATACCAGGTCCTGCAAGACACATCTCTAAAACAGGAGGCTGGTTTGCTAAAAAATCTCCTCCTTTTATAGTATCGTAGGCATGAATCAAAGGGGAGTCTTCTTCTCCCTTTGAATCAAGTGCAATATTAATGCCCCCTTGAGCGCAGACTGAGTGTGAGCGCTTCACCTTTGTTACTGAAATCAACTTAACTAAAAGTCCCTTTTCTGCGAGTTTCATTGCAGCAGATAAACCGGCAAGTCCTCCTCCAATAACAATAACGGATCGTTTTTTCATATTCAATATTACCTTAAATTCACGAGATAAGTTAACCAGATGGCAGCTAGGCCGAGAAGAGCTATTATAACGGTCAAACTAACGGCGATAGATCGCATTAATTTTTGTGACTGAATGGTAAGGGTAACACCCCAAGAAATCATGGCTGTCCATAACCCATTAAAGGCATGAAAACAGGCTGCAATAACAAAAATAGAATAAAGAGAAATCATTAGAGGACTTTTAAAAGTGTCTCTTACTGAAAGCAGTGTAGCTGTACCAAAGCTATTTGAAACAGCTATGACTTGATTAGGATTGAGAGGCTTTTTTGTAAGTTTATCGATGTACTCGGAAACAATATCTTTTAAAACTATTTGGTTGGTTTCAAGGGCTATTTCAGGGTTATAAGAAGTGCTGGCACAGGTTGTTTGATTTTGGGTGAAAAACTTCTTCTTTTCACTTTCAATTTGCATCGCATTGTAAAGATGCGCGTTTAGTCTAGGGGCAATAGAATAGAGTCCTGGATCCATCTTTAAGCGGACCATATAAAACTCTTGGTTAATTCCAGCATTTACACGCATAGGATACTCTAAAAATCGCATCTGAATAACGTGAAGAATGATACCAACTAACAAAACCCAGGAAGTAAGTCTTTGCCAAGTAAAAGAATGGTTACGAGCATACTTTTTTAAGTCAGGATTGGCGTCTCCTTTTTTAAAAGAGTTGAGTCGGCTCGTAAAAAGATAGCGTAATCCAAGAGCCCCGTGGAGTAAAAGTGGAAGACCCAAGAACAAAATCTCAACGACCTGCAAATAGGGTAAATCGTGAATATCATTGACCATTTTTACAAATCCTTGACCCCAATCTCCGATATAAAGAGCTGCCTGGGAATTTGTAACTAAATGCTCTAAAAGAAAGACAACAAGCCATATTCCTGCAAGGGAATGAAAGCGTTTGCTGATAAAAGACTTGGGTAAAACGTGCTCTGGCATTTTATTTTTCTATCAAATAATTTTTTTTCAATCTAGCGGATTGTTTTCAATATTGCAATAAAAGTTATATTTTTTAAAAAAAAATGTTTTATTGTGCTATTCCCATAGGCATCTTATAATCAGTTCTCTAATTATTTTTTGGAGCTTCCTCTTGATTACTGAATCAGCCTCTTCCCCTGACCTTACTTGCCGTGATGAACCTAGTAAGTTTTTTATCAAAACTTCCCTAGTAAATCTAACTCCTATAGACTCTAAAATAGGCCCGCTTGTTCAACAAGAGCTTGAATGTAGCTCTCCCATCACTTCGGCTCCTTTTTCTCAACTTCAAGAAGACACGCTTGCTAACTTGGAAATAGATAATTTTATTAGCACAAAGTATATAGCTCACTTATTTGGAGACTCATTTTTAGAAGAGACGCGACATGTTGGATGGTTCATAGGAGATGCTCTTCTTCATATGTTGACCCTTTTAAAAGAAAATAAGCTGTCAGATAAAGTTTCTCATGTCATCGAAGATCTTGAGGAATGCCTTTCTTGGAATGGAAAATATATGTCAGCTTTAACTATTCATTCGGACTCGGAAGCTAAGATTCAAGCTGGAGCTAAGATTGTAGATGAACTATGCAGTCGTATTAAGGGGCTCGCCATACAAGAGCATGTTGTTTGTCCAGGAGGCTGCAAAGGACATTCTGTCCTCTATGAAATTAAACGAGTAGGTGAAAACAACTATGAATTTATAGTCTATAATACAGGCGATGGTATTGAAAAACATTGGATGCACTTTGAGAGTGAAGGGATTCATAAGGTTAAAGGTTCCTATAAATTAGAAAATATTAAGCTTGAAAAGATTATAGAAGGAGATTTTTTAGAGCGTCTTCTATTACTGAAAGTCGATAACCCTGATAACTTTGGCCAAATGCTCTATGAGGAAATCCTTCCTACTTTAGATGGTGAAAGAGAGGCTATTCCTACGGAACATCGAGAATATATGCGTTCTCAAAGATCTGGGACGTGTGTGTGGAAAATGCTTTGTGCTTATCTGCGCTACAATATCCCTTTGTCAGAATATAAATATCTGAAGCTGAAAGCGAGATTAGATGTTTTTCAAAAATGGTATGATTTGGGGAACTCTTTAGATTATAGTAAAGTAACACAAAACATTCTCTCTAGATTGATTGTGAATTACCAAGAAGTTTTAGATAAGGGAAAATCTGTTTCAATAGAATTTACTAGGGAAGAACTTTTAGTGTTGGGCTTGATGAAGGTGCGTAAAACATTTAATAAATATCAATTCTTACTTTCTGACGAAGAAGTTCAGAAAGCAGAAACTTGGTATTCGCATTTTACAAACGATTCTATTTACAATGAGAGTCTTTAAGTAGCAATTTTGAAAATACGAGAAGCATTTTTCGTTGTAGCTTCTGCGATTTGTTTGAGTTCAACACCTTTCACTTGCGCTAAAGTTTGAGCCACTTCCACCACAAAAGCGGGTTCATTCGTTTTTCCTCTTTGGCTCTGAGGGGCAAGGTAGGGAGAGTCGGTTTCTATGAGTAGCTGATCTAAGGGTACTATTTCAGCAGCCTCTCGTAGTCCCTCACTTTTCTTGAACGTTACAATACCGCTAAAAGAAAGAGTCCAGCCTCGATCTACAAGCTCTTTTGCTTCCTCTTTACTTCCAGTAAAACAATGTAAAATTCCTTGAGCATCTGGAGAATAATCACTATCTAAAATGGTGAAAAAGTCTTCAAATGCATCTCGGCAGTGAATAACCACAGGAAGGTGGCAGTCAAGCGCAAGCTGAAGGTATCTCTTAAGAAAAGTCTTTTGTAGTTCTTTAGGGGAATGTTCATAGTAGTAATCAAGGCCTGTCTCACCAATAGCTACAAGTGATCCACCTTTTGCCGCTTTTTCAAAATGTGTGAAAAAAGCCTCTCCTTCTTTAGCTACATCATGTGGAGTCGTAGCCCCTGTGTTGTAAAACCAGGGGTATTTTTTAGCTATCTCTAAACCTCTCTTGAGAGTTTCATAATCAGTGCAGATATTAACAATGCTAGAAACGGAAGCTGCTTGAGCTCGTTTCAAGTAAGAATCGATCTCTGCAAAGAGGGTATTTCCTGTTAAATGGGCATGAGAATCAAAGTACATGTGGTTATTCTACAAGGTGTGAGTTTTTATGACAAAGGTTATTTTATAAGTAGCTTATAGTAAGTTGGATATAAATTAATTCTTGACAAATAAATATTTTACATGTAAAATATTTACAGGTAACGGAGATGAAAGTGAGTTTAAGTCCAAAAGATGCTGCTATAGTCATTCAGGCTAACTATCGTGGATTCCGCCTGAGAAAAGACGTTTTAGAGCAAAAAAACAAATTTATTCAATATGCTGGACATACATGGACCTGTATTATTTGTTTTGAAACTGAGAGCGTATCGAAAACCTTAGCTTTATCCACTTATTTGGGTAAAGTAGTAGAGACTGATTGTCCACTTCAACCCCATTTTTTTCACAAACATTGTCTTAAAAACTGGTTTTTTAAAAGTAAAGATGGAGGCAAATCTTGTCCTGTCTGTAGAACCGAAAATGTTTGCTTTAAAGCTCTTTTTCCAGCTCACTTTGCTGCATCAGAAGGTGATTATTTAGCATTAAAAACATTAATAGATAAAGATAATCGCTATTTACGGAAAATATGCTCAGGGAAAACTCCTCTTCAATTTTCAGTGATGTCTCCAAATGCTCTTTGTACTGTGTATCTTATTAAAAAAATAAAGGAAATAGACCCAGAGCAACTAAATAGTAGAGATAATAAAAAAAGAACAGCTCTCTATCTAGCTATAGAATTCGAAAATTTCAAAGCTTTTCAAGTTTTAATTAAAGCTGGAGCACATGTAGATGTAGCTGATTATAAAGGAAGAACTCCTTTGTATCTTGCAGCTCGAGAGGGGATGGAAAACTTTGTTAATGAGCTCATAGAGGCAAAAGCTTTATTAAATATTAGAGCGTCGCGATCAGATGGTAAAACGGCTCTATATGCAGCTCTAGAGAGCTCATTTGAAGAAAAACAGGAAAATAAGTGTATTGAAATTTTAATAAAGGCCGGGGCGGATCCCTGCATCGGAAATACATCTAGAACAACTCCGCTTCATATCGCTGCCCAATTGGGAAATAAAAAATATGTTAAATTGCTTATTGATGCCTTTAAAAAGTACCACTATAATCCTGATGTAAAAAATGATTACAATGAGACACCCCTTAGCTATTCAGTTATTTCGGGTTCCGTAGAATGCTTAAAATTATTCATTGCTGCAGGAGTGTTTGTGAACAATAAAGATACCTACTTTCGAACGCCTCTTTTCTTAGCAGTACAAGCAAACAACTTACCTTGTGCTCGAGCATTGGTAGATGCTAATGCTGATATAGAGGCTGATAATGCGGGTCCCCAGAGTCCTCTTCAATTAGCTAATTCTCAGAGAAACGAAGAGATGATAAAGATACTTTTAGAAGCTCGATCAAAATAGATTTCAAACAGAGCTCCTTAAGACTACTACTTCAATTTTCTAATAGAAATTTTTTGTTGCATCCGATAAGGAGGTTGATTTAAGCTCTGCCTTTTTAAGAGGGAAGTCACGCATGGCCGCTAATCCTATTGCTCAGGCAGTTGCACAATCTGATGTATTTGGCTGTTTAATTTTTATTTTTCTTTTCATTTTACTAATTGGTATGACAATCATTGTTTTTGATAAAATTAGGATTCATCGAGCTGTGAATCAAATCTCTAATACGA
>JAJACV010000016.1 GCA_022601335.1 Chlamydiota bacterium
TAAATTTTATATATAAATTAAATTTTTAAATTTAATCGTCATCTGCTGCTGCTGCGACAGATTCCATGTAATTTTGCCAAAGCTTCTCATCAACTTCGTTATTTTTGATCGAAATAATAAGGTCTCTTCTATAAGCCGCAAGCGATTTCTTTGGGCTTAATTTACTGACCATATCCTGATCTCCAAGTCTCTTTGCCATAGTCAATAATTTTTCTAGCTCATGACGGGAAAAGCTGATCCCTTCTCTTCTTTTACGAGAGCCTCTTGCAGCTCTTTGCTTGGGAACTACAGATACAGGTTTTTCTACAGCATTAATATACCTATTAATAAGCTCTGATAAGATCTTCGGCTCTTCTGTCTTCATTTTCCTCATGGTAAAATGGTGCATATATCCACCTGTTGGAATGGGAAGATAGCGGCAAATATCATTTTCCTTTTTTCCATTAATTTTTTGAATAGCTTTTCTTATAGTTTCTTCAAGATTTTGGAATGTCTTCATATCAGTACCGGCTAGTGTCATTTTTACCCACCTTATTAAATTAGTCGTTTAAAACTTGTTTCTGGTTTGTTTAGTTTATTGGGAAGAATAAGTTCATTAAGTTTTTAATTCAAGCATTGATTTATTGATTGAAAATAATTCCAAAATACTCTTTTCTGCAAATATAAAATTGTTTTTTTTAAAGACAAATACCTTTAACTATTCTTAATATTTATTAACCTCTGCTTTGTTGATAAATTTTTAAAATTAAAAAAAACATTACCTTTCAGCTTCCTATTACAATTAACCTTGAGAAGAATCCTTATTTTTATAATACTTGTAACCTAAAAAATAGATAATTATCCTTATGAAATTCAGAACTTTTTTTTCTTTATCTCTTGTTGTTATTGTACTAGCTCTGTTAGTTAGTTGCTCGTCTATTCAAAATCCTTCTAAAAGCAAAACAGCTAATAATAATGCTTCAATTAAAATTCTATGCACAACGGGTATGATACGGGATCTTGTAAAAACAATCGCTGAAGAACATGCTGAAGTCTCTACTCTAATCAAAGAAGATTTAGACCCTCATACTTATGAACTTGTTAAAGGAGATGATGAAAAGCTTATCTCAGCCGACCTTGTCTTCTATAATGGCCTTGGGCTTGAACACAGCCCCAACATATTCAGACATTTGAAAGAACATCCTTTGAGTTTTTCTTTGGGAGATTATATTTGCAAAAAAGCTCCAGAACGTATTTTGTATGTGAATCATGAATTAGATCCGCATATTTGGATGGATATTTCTTTATGGGAAGTGGGTATCGACCTCGTAGTGAATGCTCTCGTTGAATTAGATCCAAAAAACGCTGTAAGCTACCAAGAAAATGGAGAACGTCTTCACAGTGAAATGAAAACAACCCATGAAAAAATTATTTCATTACTCCAAGAAATCCCTGAAGAAAACAGATATTTGGTAACTTGCCATGATGCCTTCAACTATTTTACCCGTAGTTATCTTGCCACACAATCAGAAGCTAAAAGCGGTACTTGGCAAAAGCGATGTAAAGCTCCCGAAGGCTTGTCTCCTGATAGTCAGCTAAGCATGGCAGATATTAAAGAAGTCGTAGATCATTTAATTAAGCATAATATTCAAGTCATCTTTCCTGAATCAAATGTCAACTTGGACTCTATTCGTAAGATTAAAGATGTTTCAAAAAAAATGGGCTATTGCTTATTTGTAGCTCCTTCTGCTCTCTATGCTGACTCTCTTGGAAGACCTGGAGAAGGACAAGACTCGTATCTTAAAATGCTCTACTATAACGCAGAAATTATAGCTAAATGCCTAAAGTCAAAAGAGGCTTATGAATCTTAATTTACCTCCCGCTTTAAAAGTAGATCACTTGACTGTAAATTATGACCAAGTAGCTGTGTTATGGGATATAACATTCTCTGTGCCACAAGGCCAACTTGTAGCTATTATTGGGCCCAATGGAGCTGGAAAAAGCACCTTTCTAAAGTCAATTTTAGGGCTAACAAAGTCACTTTCCGGACAAGTTGAAATTTTAGGAAACTCCTGGAAAAAACAGCTTTGCAAAACGGCCTACTTACCCCAAAGAGAATGTATTGACTGGAATTTCCCCATTACTGTTGAGGAGCTTGTTTTACAAGGTAGATACCCTAAACTAGGCCTATTTAAGTGGATTAGACAATCTGATAGAGCGGCTTGCTTTGAAGCTTTAAAATGGGTTGATATGCTTGATTATCGTCATCGTCAAATTAGTCAGTTATCCATTGGTCAGCAACAAAGAATTTTTCTAGCAAGAGCTCTTTTACAAGATGCGGACTTATATTTTATGGACGAGCCTTTCTCTGGCGTAGATTCTGTCACTGAAAAGTTTATTTTCAAATTTTTAAAACGGCTCAAAGCAAAAGGGAAAACTCTTTTTGTCATTCACCATGACCTTCAATCTATAGCAAAGCATTTTGATTGGGTTATTATGCTCAATGTCAGATTGATTGCATCGGGACCTGTTTCTACTCACTTTACTCGAGAAAATTTAGATCAAACTTTTGGGCATCACACTCATTTGTTTGAGGAAGTTTTTAACCTTTCTCACAAAAAGAATCTTGGAGTAGACCCTACATGATTCACTACTTTTTTGACCCTATTCTAAAAGCACCGACAATTGGAGCCATTGCCATGTGCCTTGCCTGTTCTTTGGTCGGAGTTTTAATTTTTATTAGGAAAGAATCGCTTCTAGGTGAAACGTTGTCCCACGCAGCTTACCCGGGTATTATGCTTGCTGTTTGTTTAGCTTTTATACCAAAACTACACCTTCCCTTCTCTTTATGTGTTTTAGTGGGTGCGGGTAGTTTTGCCTATTTATCCCTCTACTTTTTGGATTTCTGCAAAAAAAAACTTAATATGAGTGCTGACTCTGCTTTAACTTTTGTTCTTACATTGTTTTTTGGCCTAGGACTTACCCTTGCTAGTTTTTTTCAAAATACTTTCAGCCGCATGTATAAACAAGCATCTGTTTTTTTATTTGGGCAAGCAGCTACTATTACTGACTTCCATATGTACTTATCTATAGCCCTACTTATACTTGTTTTAACTCTTCTTACCTTCTATCACAGACAAATTCAAATTGCTAATTTTGACCCTATTTTCTCTAGAACTGTAGGCATCTCTTCTCGAGCAATGGACAATCTAATCTACCTACTTATGGTCGCATCTATTGTTGTTGGTATAAGAAGTATCGGATTACTCTTACTCTCAGGAATGTTTATAGCTCCAGCCATTGCAGCGAGGCAATGGACTCATAAACTCAATCGTATGTTTATTCTTTCTGGGGTTATTGGCGCTTTAAGTGGATTTATTGGCATTGCCTCCTCCTATGAGCTAAGCTTGGCCTTTTCTGCAAAAGGCTCCTCTCTCTCCTTTGCAACAGGACCAATGATTATTTTAACAAGCTCTTGCATTACTTTTTTCTCTCTTCTTTTTGCTCCAAAGCAAGGATGGATTTCCAGGTTTCTTAAAGTATTCAAATTTAAACTCAAATGTTCTCAAGAAAACTTACTCAAGTCTCTTTGGCACTTTACAGAGTCAAATTCTCTAGATGGAGTTGCACCTAAAAAGGTATGGGACTACCAAAGTATTCCACAAATTTACTCTTTACTTGTCACCTTATACCTTCGCCTTAAAAGAGATATTATTTTGAATCAGGGTAAAATTAAGTTGTCGAAATCTGGCTGTTTAAAAGCTGAAAAAATCGTTCGCCTTCACAGACTCTGGGAAGTATACCTTGTGCATATAGGTGTTGGGAAAGAGAAAGTACATCATAATGCCGAAGAGATGGAGCATATTATTACTCCACATATTGAAGCTAAACTTCTTAAATTGATGAAGCACCCCACAACAGACCCTCATAATCAGCCTATTCCAAATCCCACAGGACTCGAGGCGTCATGACTATTTACAATCTAAACCCTTACTCTGGGCAAGCTTTTTTTAGTTTTTTTAACATCTTATTCTTAAGAATAATTCAACTCATTCAAGGAAATCTTAGCCTTAAAATGCTAGCTCCCGATGAACTTCAAGTTCTAAGCTTAGCCCTCATTGCTATTTCCTCTTCGATTGTCGGTGTTTTTTTAATCCATCGCAAAATGACAACTCTTGCAAACGCTCTCTCTCATACCGTTATTTTTGGCATTGTTTTAACCTATCTTATTTTAAGAAAGAATTTTGAACTTATTGATCCTTCTGCCAATTTTAAGGTCTTATTTATTGCCTCTTTAGTAACAGGAACTTTGACAGCTCTTCTCACTCAATTCATTTCAAAAGTAAGCAAACTGCAAAAAGAAGCAAGCATTGGTCTTGTCTTCACTACTTTTTTTGCTCTAGGTATTTTAATGACGACTCTTTTTTCTAAAAATTCACATGTCGGCATCGATATGATTATGGGAAATGTGGACGCTCTACACTACAAAGATCTCACTTCAATCTTTACAATGTTCATCTCAAACTTAGTTCTTGTTTTTCTTTTTATGAGAGGTCTAAAAATTTCAACCTTTGATCCTGTTTTTTCTAAGCTCAGTGGATTCTCTCCTAATTTATTTAACTATATAGTGATTCTGCAATTATCGATGACAGCAATTGGAGCTTTTAGAGCGATCGGAGTGGTTCTGGTTCTTGCCTTTTTTACTGTCCCCCCACTCTTGGCACGGCTCTATGCCACTTCGTTAGAAAAACAAATAGTTATAGCCTCCTTGATAGGAGCTCTTTCTGCTGGTTTAGGTGTCTCAATAAGCCGACACTGCTTAACTCAATACGGCATAGCCCTTTCTACAGGAGGCATAACAACATTATGTCTTTATTTTATTTTCTTCTTAAATCACTTACTCTTGAAGTTCTATAAAATGTATAAATCAAGAATATTTACCCTTAAAATAGAGCAAGCAAACTCTCTAAATTCCGACTAAAAACAAGCTCGCCTAAATTAAAACATTCCCGTATGATCACGAAATTTTAAACTCTTCCCCTAAAATTAAAATCTCTATGAAAAAAATCGTTATACTAGGTAGTACAGGTTCCATCGGCACAAATGTATTAAACGTTATGCGTCATCTAGGCCCCTTACAATTTAAGTTGATGGGTTTGGCAGCTCACTCAAATATCGACTTACTATTTAAACAGGCTCAGGAATTTCACCCTGAAATAATAGGGGTTTTTGACAAAGACAAAGCACTTGAATTGCAGAAAAGGCTTCCGCATATCAGAGTGGTAGGTGGCTTAGAAGGACTCTTAGAAGTTTCCTCCCTCGAAGATAATGACCTCGTATTTAATTCTATTGTGGGTATGGATGGCCTTCAGCCAATGATGGCTGCTATCGAGGCTGGTAAAACAATTGCCCTTGCAAATAAGGAAGTCCTTGTTAGTGCTGGAAAAGTTATTATGGATGCTGCCAAAGAAAAGGGATGCGATATTCTGCCTGTAGATAGTGAGCACAATGCGATTTTCCAATGCCTTCAAGGACAAACAGTTGAAAGTGTTCGCCGTATTATCTTAACCGCTTCTGGAGGGCCTTTTTTACATCACCCTTTTGAAAAACTCAAAGAAGTGACTTTAAAGGAAGCTCTCAATCATCCTAATTGGAAAATGGGTGCAAAAATAACTGTGGATAGTTCTACTCTCATGAACAAGGGGTTTGAGGTCATTGAAACTCACTGGTTATTTGACATCCCCATTGATAAAATTGACGTTGTGATTCACCCTCAAAGTATCATTCACAGTATGGTGGAGTTTATAGATAATTCAACGCTCGCTCAAATGGGTGCGCCGGAAATGCTAACACCTATTCAATTAGCCCTTACTTATCCAAAAAAATATCCAGGAATGCTTGCCCCCCTTGATTTTACAAAAATTGGACGACTTGATTTTATAGCTCCAGATACAAAGCGATTTAATTGTTTAAAATTGGCCTACGACGCTTTAAAAGAAGGAGATAGTTTGCCCTGCTACTTAAATGCAATCAATGAAACTTTGGTTGAAAGATTCCTTAAAAAAGAGATTTCGTGGTACGATATACCGTCTAAATTACAGAAATTAATGGACACGCATAAAAAAGAGAAATTGAATACAATCGATGACATTCTTTTTTTAGACCAAAAGGCACGGAAGGAAGGAGTACAAGTTTAAATGGCAATGCAAGTTTTATATATTATTTTAGGAGCCTTAGGGCTAGGGCTTTTGGTCTTTATCCACGAGCTTGCACACTTTTGGATGGCAAGGCGCGTAGGAATGCATGTAGAAGCTTTCAGTATTGGATTTGGTAAGGCCATTCTCAGCTGGAAACGTAATGGAGTCCAATGGAGAATCGGAATTCTTCCCTTTGGCGGCTATGTAAAAATTGCTGGGATGCAGAAAGAAAAAGGGGTAGAGCCTCATGAAATTCCTGGTGGATACTTCAGTAAAAAACCGATTGATAGAATCAAAGTTGCTGGAATAGCTCCTTTGGTTAACCTTGTAGTAGCCTTTTTACTTTTTACAACTATTTGGCTTTTGGGAGGTCGTGAAAAACCTTTCCATGACTACACACACAGAATTGGCTGGGTGGAACCTAAATCTGAAGCCTATGCGCAGGGTATCAGCCCTGGTGATCAGATCACTTATTATAACAATCGAAAGTTCCATAATTTTAAAGAATTATTTCAAGGAACCATGCTGAGCAATGGAGCCTTAAATGTAAAAGGTTACTCTTTTGATTATCTTGAAGGGACAAAAAAACCCTTTAATGTGGATATAACTCCCTATCAACATCCTGATTTCATTGAAAAAGGTATTTTAACATCGGGTATTTTAAGTCCGGCAAACTACATCCTTTATAACAAGTTACCCAATGGGCAAGACAATCCTTTATCCGAAGGAACGCCTCTTTACAATAGTGGTCTAGCTTATGGAGATCGCCTTATTTGGATGGATGGAGAGCTTTTATTCTCAAATTTACAACTGAACGAACTTTTAAATACTCAATATAGCCTCATCACTGTTAATCGAGATGGCAAAAACCTTTTGGCAAAAATATCAAAAGCTCCAACTAATGAGCTTAAATTGAATGCGGCCTACAAAGAAGAACTTGGTGATTTAAAATACGAAGGAAGATTAAAGCCTAAGCTAAGAGACCTTCTAATTCTCCCTTATCAAGTTTCTTCTAATCTAGTTGTCGAAGCGCCTCTTGTTTTTTTTGAGGACAGTTCTGTATCCCCGGGCCTTCCCTCTTCATCTACTCTTGTCGAAACAAGTCTAAAACCAGGAGATAGAATACTGGCTGTCAATGGAGAAGCTGTAAGTGAGCCTATTGATCTATTAAATGCTCTTCAATCACACAAATTCAACATTATTGTGCAGACAGGGCAACAAGATTTGAAACTAGTGCCCTTTCAAGTAGCCAATGCCAATTTTGAAAAACAAATCAACTGGCAGCAACTGAAACAGCTCATGAATTCGATTGGAACTTCTGAGTCTCAATCTCAATTAGGGTCTTTAAAATTACTCAATCCGATAGTACCCCTACCCTTAACTAAACTGGCTGAAGCTTCAAATAACGCCTACTTATTAAAAAGCTTAGATGCTCAGCAACAGAAAATCGATGAAATAACTAACTCTGAGAGAAAAGAGCAGGCTCAAGCTGCCTTTACCCGCGCAAAGTCTCGTCTTTACTTAGGTGCTAGTTTTCAAGATCGTGAGGTTTTATTTAATCCACCTCCCTATGTCCTTTTTGGGCACGTTACAGCAGATGTTTTTCATACTTTAAAAGCCCTCGTTTCCGGAAGCCTTAATCCTAAATGGCTATCAGGACCCATTGGCATTGTTCAAGTCATGCAACAAGGCTGGTCTATTGGTCTAAAGGAAGCTTTATACTGGCTTGCTCTTATTAGTCTTAACCTAGGTATGCTGAACTTAATGCCTATTCCTGCGCTAGATGGTGGACATATTTGTTTTGCTGCGTGGGAAATATGCACTAAAAAGCGCCTTAAATCTAAAACCATGGAAAGAATCGTCCTACCCTTTGTTATTCTACTTATTGGACTTTTCATTTTTGTGACGTTTCACGATTTAAGTCGCTTGATAAAAGGAATTTTATAAATAGCTTCGCAGACTTACATGAGAGGGTTTCATTAAAAAATAGTCAACTTATCCAACAGCTAAAGCTTTTTTCACACTATGCACGGTTGAAATAAATGCTCTATTTTTACTGTGCCCTAAATAAAAAAGCTTAATTTCTTTATCTTTTAAAAGATCTGGGTGATTTTTTTGACACTTTACGAGAGCTAAGCACAGCGCTAACTCAGTAATAGATGGATCAATATGATTTCTCCAAGGACCCTTTGATGCAAATTTCCCACCATAGATTGATGCAGAGATGGCACAAAGGTTTAGAGTATCTTGATTATGTTGAGAGTAACCTCTAATAAATGTTTGAATAGCATTGTAGTAAGCATCAGAAATCTTACTAATTGCTGTTTTTAAATCATCGGTCTTTTCAAGCTTAGGCGAATATGTATGCAGTATACGAGAAGTTTGGGAATTCAAGATGGACTGGCCTTGTTCTATCAATGGAATAGGGCTCAGCTGACCTTTAAACTTCTTATAAATGGCTCCACTTAATCCGCCACCATGAGGTGGCTTGCCTGTGCCAATAGCACTTCCTGCGGCATCCTGAATAACCCCTGTTTCTTGATTTACAATTGATTTGTCAGCAACAATTGAAAAGGAGTTAGCTGCTAATCTTACGTTTTTTTTAGTTTCGTCAAATTCAGTTTCTAGAAAACTAAATAAACTGTCTAGAGGTACAAAGAAAGTATGGGTGACAGGGGGTTGTGGAGGAGTTAATACTTCTGTTTCTGCTTTTGTTTCCTTTCCACGAGGAAGATCCTCTAACGGGTTGACCTCCTCAATAATCTTTTCAGGAGCTTTCTTTGTTTGTAATAAGTCATACATTGCCACAACACCATTACCTACAACGGGAACTAACAGCGTTATACAACGCCAAACGGGTTTATCTTTTATATGATAAAAATAGCGATTTTCATTAGTAGCAAGTTCTCGCCCATAAAAGCTATAGATGCACTTCTGATATAAATCCACAGCATTGGTGAGGCTACTGGCAAGGGGTACATAATCAGCAAGTTGATCCAATTTCACACCTAAGTCATTCATTTTCGAATTTATAGAAACATCCATTATTCCAAGTCCTTTATTAGTTTAATATCATAAGGAAGGTGGCTCATGCAATTGAAGTAAACCGTACCCTAACTCATTTTAATCCTTTTATATAAAGATTAGATAAAGATTATTTGATTGAGTTAGAGAAGTTAACCATGAAAATTTTAAGTTGTTAATTATAAGATAATTATGGTTTTATGTATTTGATGTTTAATTTTCCGGGTTAACCTCTCTGATTCAGAGACACAATTGCTTTTAGAAACATAGCTATTATTAAATAAACTAATTGACTTAAAATGAAATTATTAGTATAATAGAATGTATACTAACTAGTGATATTTTTTTATGAGTAATTTACACACAATTACCACTCCTAAATCTGAGTTTATATGGCAGTTAAAACGGCGTGTCTGTTCTACCTGCGGTAAGCTCGTTTATCTTAAACATCCCAAGCGGATGCATCGGGTAAAATAGAGCGACTCGCTCCATTTTTTAGATATTTATTAAGATGAAACAGAGCCTTTTCGAGGGCGACAAAATTTAGGAAAATTAAAAATGACCATATTAACATTAGATCAAGGCCTTATCTTAGAGGCACCAAACATTAACCTTGAGCTTTACGACTTGTTTGACAACTGGAACAGTCAAGCCAAAGCTGCTTCAAAAGCGATTGAAAATCCTTATAATCCATTTATTTACAACGATTTAGAAGAAGAATACGAATGAAGATAGCAGTATTAGCCTATGGAAGTCTCGTACTCAACCTAAAGAGTCAATATTATGATGTGGCTTTGAAAATTATAGATAGTTTTTCGGACTCGGGCTTAACGATTCCAACTAGCTTTCAGGATATTTCACTCTCTTTTCAACCTAATACGAGTAGAGTTTGTCTTTTAGCGCTAGCGGAACCTTCAGAAATAGCGCGATTTACAAAACTTTACTATGCATCCCATGAGTTTGAAGATTTAAATAAAGCTCTAGAAAATATGATGAGCCGCGAGGGCACTAGTAACAAAGAGCACATAGCTATATTTAGGCATCCAAGCCATTTAGTAAGCTCTTCGTATTCCTCTGAATCCTTTAGCCGAGATACGGCACACTCTATAGAAGGCTGGCTTATAGAAAATAGCTATGATATAGCCCTCATCGCTCAATTTCCAACTTCCAAAACCCCTGCTGATATTCAGCTATTTTTAAATGATAATGAGGGAGCTCAAAAGCGAACCCTTTCCTACTTTTTAGCGCTTCCGAGGTCAACTCAAGAAGCACACAAAAACATCCTTAAAAAGCTTGGAATTCATTTAGATTTATTCGAAGAAGATACTTTGTAAGGATAATATTTGAGGCAAACCCAAACTCAGCATTTTCTTTGCATCTATTCAATTTATAATGCTAAAATCTCTATTAGAAAAAATTTATACATTCCTTTTCGTTTATGATCGTTGAAACTCTCAAAAAAATCTCTTTGTATTGGAGATGTAAAAATGCTCTAAAAAGAGAATGCGAAAGATTAAATAATAAATTAGATCGTATTCAAAGAGAGACGGATCAAAAGCTCATTGCTATTACTGACTACCTCGAAGATATATCAAGACTATTGGTAACAACAAAGCTAGCTTCCGTAAGAGTAAAAATACAAACTAAATTCCCTTTTGCTATTGAGAGTAATGACTTTAAATTTCCATGGGGAAGTAGCCGAGACAATACGCGGCACCCTAGATTTGTTGAGGCTTGTACCTCTTATTTTAATTCTAAAAAATTAAGTTTTCTTGATTTAGGCTGCGCTGGCGGGGGTCTTGTGTTAGATTTTTTAGTGGCAGGGCACGAAGCCTATGGTATAGATGGCAGTGACTTTCCTCTTAAAAATCAGCAAGGAGTTTGGAAAGTTATTCCAAATCATCTATTTAACGCTGACTTATCCAAGCCATTTAAGTTGGTAAATGAAAATAATTCTATTGCTACTTTTGATATTATCTCAGCTTGGGAGTTGCTCGAACACATTCCTGAAAATTCTGTAGACTTACTCATCAAACAAATTAAGCTCCATTTAAATGACGGCGGTTTATTTATTGGCTCTATTTGCTTTACTTCAGACCTCAAAGATGGCCATGAATATCATGCGACTATTCAATCAAATGAGTGGTGGTTAAAGAAATTTTCAGATCAAGGATTTGAAATACTAGAAAATGTATTTTCCATTAAAGACTTTCCCAGAGGTTCCTCCAACCCGAGAGTTACGGATGATTACAACGTATTAGAAGCTCCGAGTGAACATTCTCATCTTGTGGCCAAATTAAAGTTATGAATCACCCTACCAAACTCTTGCCACTCACACACAGTTATGTAAAAAACAGTGTATCTATCCTTATGGAATCGCGCACTGAAAATAAACTTTCGATACCTCAGGTTATAGAAGTTTTCAGTCACTTACAGAAACTACACCCTTTGCTGAATGTTAGAATTGTGAAGAGAAATACTTCTTACTTTTTTGAGCAAGATCCAGACCTCAAAATTTCTATTCAAGCAACACGTGAAGATTCTTCTTCTTGTATTTCAAATTGGATGAACCAACCGCTCGACCTCAATAATCTTCTTGAGGTTAAAATTATCCAAAATCCAAAAGGCGATACGCTTGCCACAAAAATTCATCATGGCATTTCAGATGGCGTTTCATGCTTCGAATTACATAACGAGTTTTTTATTCAATTGGAGCGCTTGATCAAAGGAAAAAAATTTACAAAAGAAGCCTACCCCTTTCCCCCTTTTATTGAATCCCTTGTGCCACCAGATATTCAACAGATGGATAAAAAAAAGATTGCTCAAGATTTCCTTAAAAATCCAACGAACAAACCCATTTTAAATTTAGACGCTGATTTCAAAAATAAAGAAAAAAAACAAATATGTAGGCTTGAACATGCTTTTTCTAAGGAAGAAACTCAATCACTTATTGATACAAGTCACAAAAAGGGATTTTCCATCAATAGTATTTTAGGAGCGGCATTACTAGAAACCACTCAACATTTTATTAAAACTTCTCAGGATAGTTTTTATCTTTCGATCGATATCCCTGTGGATTTAAGGCCCTTAGTAGATCCTCCTTTGCCCTCAAGGTGTTTAGCCTCGATTGTAGGTGGTTTTCATCCCTATATCTTGATTTCTAAGTCTGGTGATTTTTGGAAAGTAGTAGAAGATCTTCAAAAAAAGAGTCGTAAAGAAAATCATTTGGATAAAATCTTCAAAGCGGCTCACGCCTATGATGAAATTTTTAATGAGAATCCTGAGCAAGAAGAAAAGGTAGAGCTCTACACCTCTAATCTAGGTTATGTAAAGTACTCAAATCATTCCTTCAAAATACGTGAATTTGGCTTTCACGCTTGCTGTGAAGTACCTTTTCTAGTGACTTTTTCAACACTTAATCAACAACTAAGATGCTTTTTTTTATATACAACGCCTTTATTATCACATGATTTTATCAAGGCATACACAAGTCTTTTTGCATCTATTCTAAAGCAAATATAGAATTTACGAACCTTTCAAAAAACATTCAAGGAAGCTAGGAGGCGGTTCATCAGCTTTAAAAATACTCGACATCCAACTATCACTACTTTCTTCCTCTAAGCAGGATTGATAGCGCTGAAGACAAGTTAAAGCCAGTGCTGTAACTATACTTGTAGTCACAACAACTCCTGTATAGAATAAAGAGCAGCACCGTGGAACTGGGGTTGGCTTAGAGTAGGAGATCGAATACAGTTTAGTCTCGTCTGAAGGGCTAGGTAATGAGCTTTCATTCGTTTGGATTGAGCTTGTAGTACTATCTGTAAACTTTATCATCAGTTTAATAGTGTTATTTTCGTGATTTGGAGTGCTAGAGGATTCATCTGGACTACGGTTTATAGACATATAATTAAATAATCCCTTTTACTTTTCTAATTACTTAATTTTATTATAGATAAGAGTTATTTGTCTCTATAAATAGAACTTAATTTAGTGAGATGAGAAAGCTTCAAGAAATATTTAGAAAAATGAAGCCTTCACTTAATTATGCTTTCACAGATATTTTTTCAAAAACTTGCTCTGTATAACAGTTAGAACAAGCTGGGAAATATTTCTCATCAGCCCCGAGATCTACAACAGGGCCTGTTTGAGTCGCCTCTCCGTTGACATGCCTGATATTAAAAATCGCTTTGCTATTGCAAAAGGCACAGGTTGTTTTAATTTCTTCAATGGTATCAGCCAGTTCAAAAAGACGTCGAGAACCCTCAAAGAGGTTCCTTTTAAAATCGGTACGAAGGCCATAGCAAATAACAGGTATATTTTTCTCATGGGAGATCTCTCTTAGCTGGTCAATGAGTTTAGATGAAATAAACTGAGCTTCGTCAACAAGAATACAGTCAATGCCTTCATAATTATAATTTAGAAGATTGGTATCTTCATTGGCTAATATGTCTGCAGATTTTTCCAATCCAGCTCTTGATTTAATTGAGCCTTTACCAAATCTATCGTCCAAAGCAGGCTTTATTAAAAAAATTTCCTTTCCCTGCTGACGGTAATTATGAGCTACAGCTAGAAGGTTAAGTGTTTTTGCGCTTCCCACTGCCCCATGCCGAAAATATAATTTAGCCATCTTTAAATCCTTCTCTTAATTTTTATGTTTTTTAGAAAGTAATACAATTTAGGATTGATTTGAATATTATTCTTTAACTTAAGTAAGATAGGCAACAACCAAACAAGGAAGAAACACATGGAATATAAATCTGTCTCAAAAGGAGACTTTAAGGTCATAGGAATTTCACAAAGAATTTCAAATGAAAATGCTCAAGAAAAAATACCCGAAATGTGGAAAACCTTTATCTTAGAAAACTATCTTGAGAAAATTCCTAATAAAAAAGATTCTCGATTAATGGCTTTTTATACCGATTATGAAGGGGACCATACAAAGCCCTTCCTCTATACAATTGGGTGTGAAGTAACCTCTACTGAAGAATGTCCTGATGGTTTCAACGTTATTTCCATTCCTGGTAATAAATATGCTTTATTTGAAGTCAAAGACAACTTACCTAACTCTCTCATTGAAGCTTGGAAGTTTATTTGGACAAGTGATCTAAAAAGAAAATTTGCTGCAGATTTTGAAGTTGTAGTGGGGCCAAATGAAGTCCACGTATACATTTCAATTGAATAATGCAAAAAAGGTTTCTTCTTTTAATAAAAAAATTGCTATGTGTTATTCATTATGCAAGAAGAACCCTTTGTATTTCACTTTGAAACAAAATTACCCGTTCCTGTAGAGGAAGCCTTTGAGTGGCATGAGAGGCCTGGAGCCTTTGAACGACTCTTGCCTCCTTTCATGGCAACGAAATTAATTGATTGCGATTCTGGGCTGCAGCTAGATGCGCATGTCCACTTTCGTATTATGCTTCTTGGGGAGATGGGTATTGATTGTATCCACAAATTGACCGACGTTCAAAAAAATAAATCCTTCACAGACGTTCAAGTAAAAGGCCCTTTTTCATCCTGGAAACACCTTCATAATTTTAGAAAAGTCGACGAACACCACACAGTAATTGAAGAAATTATTCAATATACTCTACCTGTAGAGAGTATTTTAGGACATCTAGTTAACAACAAAATTGCTAAAAGGCTCTCTCGTCTTTTCAACTATCGACAACAAATCTTAAAAAATGACTTTCTTTTTTTAAGAAACTACCAAAAAAAGAAACTACATATCTTAGTTTCAGGTGCTAGTGGACTTGTAGGTCGATCTTTAGTGGCTCTTTTAAAAACGATGGGACACATAGTCACCCCTCTCAAACGACACCTCTCTGCTGGAGAATCTGGAATTTTTTGGGATATTGAAAATCAAAAAATAGATCTAGAAGAGTTAGAAAATTTTGATGCCGTTATTCACTTAGCTGGTGAAAATATTGCACAATTCTGGACCCATGAAAATAAGGAAAAAATCTATAATAGTCGCATTCTCTCAACTAGATTATTAGTCAATTCTTTGAGCCAATTGAAAAGACCTCCTAAAATATTTATAACTGCTTCTGGCGCCCACTATTACAAAACTGGCGAAGAGGTTACTGAAAAGGGCCCCGAGGGAGATGGATTTTTACACAGTGTGATTAGAGACTGGGAAAAGGAAGCTAGAGCTTTACAAAATGTACGTACAGTACAGGTGCGTACAGGAATTGTTCTCAGCCCGATGAATGGCCTATTAAAAAGTATGGTGAAGGCATGCAAATTTGGTTTAAGCGCCAGATTTGGAGCGGGAGAGATGCATTTAAGTTGGATTTCTATTGATGACCTAGCTTACTTATATGCTCATATCTTAATGACTGAATCGATCGAGGGTCCTGTCAATGCCACAGCACCGTTTCCAGTAACTCAAGATCACTTTTTATCGACTTTAGCAAAAATCCTTAAGCGTCCCTTTTTCTTGAAGATTCCCAAAATACTTATTTCAAGCATGGGAGGAGAGTTAGGCAAAGAGTTACTTTTAGCTGATTTGAAAGTTCTTCCAAGGAAGCTAATGGATAACAACTATACCTTTTTCTATCCTAAAATAGAGCAAGCTCTTAAGCATTTACTGGGTACTTTGTAATTTTTGATTTTTTAGTGCCCATAAAGTAAAGAATTCCGACTAGTAGAGCATAGAGACTAAATCCTATTTCCTTTAAAGAGGCATTCGGAGATTGAGCCCATTGAAGGTAAATAAACCACATGACACTGATTCCCCTTATTAAAAAAAGATATGCAATTCCTTTAACTAAAATAGATTGCATAGGCAGTTTAATTTTCCCTCCAGCGAAGCAGAATGCATAGAATCCAAAAAAAGCGAAACAGGTTGCTGTAAATAACATAATCCAAAACGGTATGCTAGAACCCATATGAGCATAAAAAGCAAATTCTGGAGCTCCCATAAATTCATAGGCTGACGCTCCAATACACAGTGCAATGAGGTGGATGAGGGCGACAAAAAAATTCATGCTTCCCCCAATGAGGAGGTGATTTTTATTTCTCATTTACAAAATCCCCTTTAAACAAAAATTTTTTAATATATGGTCATTTCAGCTAATTTTGGATTAAAAGAAAAGATTAAAAAATTTCAAAAAATAAGTCGCTTCTAAGGCTTATCGGTGGGTTCTTCTGATCTCGGGTCAAGATCGTAACCAACAGGTGTTTGAGGAGGTAGCGCCACAAAATTTTCCTGTTTCTTCTTCGGAAAAGGGCGTCGAATTAAAGAAAGGACAAAGCCAGTTAATGTCAAGAGCAGTGAGGCTAAAGCAATGAAGTAATAAAGTCCTAGTTCTCCTTTGAAAACGTAAATAAAAATAGGGGTAACAAAAGGGCCTATTACGGCTCCTAAGCTGTAGGCAAAAAGCATGACTCCAGCTACGCTAGTCAAGTCTTCGGGTTCTGAGCGATCGACTACTTGAGCAATACTCAGTGGATAAATAGTAAAAGTAAATCCGCCGAGAATAAAGGAGAAGAACAGGATCCAAAAAGGATGTCCTGTAGTTAAAATGATGGCTAAGGCGCTTGCGAACGAGATCAAGCTTACTACAATAACCACTTTTCTTCTTCCAATGACATCAGATATCCGCCCTATAGGATACTGTAGAAGAAATCCTCCGGCTATTGTCAAGCTCATGAGATAAGCTATTGAAATATGATTCGTTTGAGCATAGTTTGGGCCAAAAGTATAAAAGCTACCTAACATAGTACCTGCCAAAATAGCTCCTACTGTGCCTAAAGGAACTAAGATAAATAGGCGGAAAATAGCTCTAACGGGCGGGGAATTAATGTCGGGTATTCTTGTGTGAGTAAAAGTTACAGGTATGACTGAACAAGAGGCCAAAAAGGCGGCAACAATGTAAGCCATCAAAGACTCTAAATCAATCATATCCATAATAAACTGACTAGCAGATTGTGCAACATAAAGAGCACTCATATAAATGGCTAATATGACTCCTCTATTTTCAATACTACTGATAGTTAGTAACCAGCTCTCGATCACCACATATAGAGCTGCCACACAAATTCCCATAAGAAATCGGAGTAAAATCCATACTATTAAATGGTTTGCCAAAACAGTTGCTAAAGTGCAAGCTGTCGCAATAGATGCAAAAAATGAAAAGGCCCGAATATGCTTAATTCTCTGAATAAGATGCTCGGATTTTAGAGCGGCAATCATGAATCCTGCATAATAACTTCCTTGTATAATCCCAATAGTCAAAGAGGATGCACCATTTAGAAGCAACTTAGCGCTAACATAGGTTAGAAAAAAACCATTAGAGAGCATCAAAAAGGCTAAAGAAAACAAGGGCGCTGCAGTAATCCTAAGAAGGTGTCTCATTTATATTTAATCTCCAACCCAAGCTTTTTCATATTTACTCTCTTCTATACCCTAATTAATGCAAAAATATATTTATGAATAGGATGAAAGAATAAAAAATTATATTTTTTGCTTGGTTTTCTTCTTAAATGCGAATATTATCGCCTTCAGTTTCCATTTAAAGGAAGAATATTTTAACATGTCAGACAAAAAAATACGTCTAGGTGTTTTAAGTTGTGGGCGCTTCGCTCAAAGGCGAATTCTGCCACAAATCATAAAAATCCCCTCCTTTTCATTATGTGCTATACATAATAGGACTTTATCAAAGGCTCGAGAAATAGCCGAACACTATAAAATTCCCTTTTATACTCACATTGAAAAAGATTTTTTTGACTACCCTCATTTGGATGCTATCATTATTTGTTCCCCCAATTATCTCCATCAAAAACACATTCTTTTATCTCTTAGAAATGGCAAGGCTGTTTTTTCAGAAAAGCCTATGACTCCCACTTATGAGCAATCACAGGAAATTCTAACTGAATTAACTGAAGAGAAGACTTTAGTTATAGGGCAATGCTATCGCTTTAAAAACACTCTTTGTGTAGCAAAAAAGCTAATCAAAGAGGGAAAACTGGGCAATCTTTTATCTATCAAAGTACACATGCACATGAATATACCTAAAACGGGTTGGAGAATGACTAAAAGGTATGGTGGAGGCGTAGCTTTAGAAATAGGTGTCCATGTAATTGATTCCATTCGATTTCTAACTGACTCTGAATTTACCTCTATTTACAGCCTTGGGAAACAAATTCTAGATGACCAGCAAGAAGACATTGATATTTCATTCTCCGCACTCGCTGAAATGAAAAATGGATTGCCTGTTTCATTTGATGCCTCTTTAGAAGCCCCCTATTCTACGGGATTTACCATTGTGGGAAGCAAAGGCTTTTTAGAGAGTACCTACGCAATAAGAGGTGATGATGACGGCAGGGAGTCTTTAACATTTTTTGACAACCATGATGGTAGCTTTGACGTTCCACTCCCAAAACAAAATGTGTACTATGAAGAACTGGCTCATTTTGCTAATGTGATTGAAGGGGCTGAGTCACAACTTACACCTGAGAATGCAGCTGAGAATGTTAAAATTGTTGAAGCATTAAAGCTTTCTATGTCTACCCACAAAAGAGTAAACATAGAAGACTTTGTTCTAGCTTAGGCCTTTTTATTTTGAATTAAGTTTAAGGATGCATCCACTGTAAATGTTTTTGGTGTCATGTGAAAAGGTTCAATTTTGAACGGCTTCCAATAACTCTCTTCTTCATCTTCATAACAAACAAGCAGTTGCTGCCCTGGCAATATTTTTGTTTTAGCGCGATAAAAAACTTCGAGTGGGCTTGTCTCTAATCCAAATGCATTCTTAGAAACTCTAAAAATCTCTGCTTCAATATTAGGAGCGGTTGAGTGATTGATATATCTTGTAAAGTTTCCCTGTTTCTCAGCATCAAGGTTTAGAGTATAAAGCCGCCTTGGGCTAAATTTTCGTTTTTTATCGAAAGTGTTCTGTTCTTTTTTATTTAATAAAATATCAGATAAGGGGGCAAAAGCATAGGCAGAATTATCAGGTTCATTTTGTGGAGCTACCGAAACTTCACCTGCATAAGGAGCTATGAGCTCTCCTTTTTGTATCGGCTCTGAGCCGGGCTTTAGAAATAAACCATAGCCTAAATCGCCTTTCAGTTTTTTAAGCACATATCTATCAGGCAAGCCTTTCTCTTTTATAATTTCTGAGACTTCTAAAAGCTCTTTCAAATTTTTTTTTGAAAGAGCTGCTAATTCAATATCCTGTTCTTCTATTTCTCTTGTGATAATTTCAGACACATCTTGCGTAAAAATTTGCCTTGGTAACTTATAGTCCATAATTTTATAATGACCTTCCATTTAACTCAGTTAGTGATGTTTTTTGCCTTTTTAAAAAGGGTAGATAAATACTCTTTCCTATTTTAAGAAACCATTGATGTAAAGAAAAAGTTTAAAAAATGATTACTATAAAAATCACTATTTTTTACGAATCACCTTACTGGGTGGGTAGCTTTGAGCGACAGGGTCAAGAAGGCTTTGCTATGGCGCGTCATATTTTTGGAGCCGAGCCCTCCGATACAGAGATTCATGAGTTTGTGTTAACAAACTATGCTGAGCTCAAGTTTGGAAAACCTCGTGAATTTAAACTTATCATTAAAAGAATGAATCCAAAAAGGCTTCAGCGAGAAGTTAAAAAAGAAATGGAAAAACTAAAAAAGACAGAGAGGCCTTCTACATATGCTCAAAGCTATATGAAAGAAGAGCAAGAAAAAAATAAAATTGAAAGAAAACAAAAAGCTAAAGATCACAAAAAAAATCGAGAAGAAAAGCAGTTTTCAATTAAACAAATAAAGAAGAAAGAGAAACATAAAGGACATTAAGTAATAATAACAGAAGATGAAAAAGCAAGATTGACTTGCTTTTTCATCTATTTATCAATTTTTTGTTATAATCAGGCAATTACGTCTAATGTAACTTATCTTTGACTTCCAATATTATTTATTATCATTAGAACATTCCAAAAAATCAGAATCAGAATCAAGTTCTTCATCTGCATTTATTACGGGTTTGTTCCCATAGGGGTCTAGGCCATGAAAGTTTAAAGTAGTGAGATCTGCACCGGATTGAATTAAATGCTGAGCCATCTCACGACCACTGTTACATTCCTTCCCACATAAATGCAAAGGAGTGTCTCCATTGAAGTTTACAGCATTAGGATTGGCACTCTCACTGATTAAAGCTTGAATCATACTTGGGGCAGAGCCATTAATGTGAACATGCAAAGGTGTCCATCCTTTAACGTTTCTTTCATTAATATCTAAACCCTGTTTCACTAGAAACTCGACATGCTCTGGTCTAGTAAACGTGTGTAGAAGCGTATTTCCTTCAAAATCTTTGATATCACTGAGGTTTTTGATTGCTGGATAATTTGGATTTTTTTGGCTCTTTTCGATGGTATCTAGAAGGATTAATTTAAAGACTTCTTCAGCAAAGTCCCTAGTTTTGACTAAATAATATAATACATGTTTCCCCTTATCGTCTCTGATAAGAGAATTTGCGCCAGCTGCTAATAAAGCTTGAGCTGAGTCTAAACGTTTTGCATAAAAAAGAGGAGTAGTATTGTGATTAATTTTACCCGATAGAGCATTTGGATCTGCCTTTGCATTCACCAAAGATTTAATAATTTCAGGTGAAGAATGCATGAAGATTGGAGTTTCACTGTTATAATTTTTAACATCTACATCAGCTTTGTAATGAATTAATCTTTTTACAACTTCTGCTGTTTTAGCCATATGTAATGGGGTAAATCGATAATTAACATTACTTATAAGGCCATCCGTAGGAAACCATAGCCAATCCTTTTCTTCATTGCTACTAGCATCAGATTGTGTTTGGAATGAATTAAAAAGCTGAGAAGTACTTGATTGATTTCGTTGGTAAAGATAGTACGTATCGTTGTTTACATCTGCTCCTTGTTCTACCCATTTATCAACCTCTGCAGCTGTTGTAGCTCCATAAAGGCGGTGTGTCGCCTCATTATTATAAGCAACTGGTGTAGCCATTTTATACTCCTTTTATAATAAGATATTAATCTAATTATCCCTTAAATAAAAATAATTGTCAAGTTTTTAATATAATTATGAAATATTAATAATA
>JAJACV010000017.1 GCA_022601335.1 Chlamydiota bacterium
ACTTCCATATTTAATTTATTATCTCCAGAAATAAAACTTCATGTAATCAATTACTTAGATGAAAAAGATAAGAGTTCTTTCTCTCTGACTTGTAAAGACATATATAAACATGTATTAGAAAACAGAAGATCGTATAACTTTAAAGATTTGAAAGCTCTTATAAAGCAAATCCAAAAGAATTGTATTCCAACAACAGCCATTGAAAACAAGAAGCGTTTGATGGAAATTTCTGAAGCGACCCAAGTTACATTTTTTAATTTTCTACAATTAAATCAATACATTAATGGTCTTGAAAATAAAATTGGCAGTGAACTTAGAGATTTAGGTTCCAGAAATTTTCTTGATCTCAACCAGCTATCAGTCGACAGTTCTCTCGACTCAATTCTAGCTAAAGTTCTGACTTGGAAAAATTTTCTTATAACTCAAGATGATCCCAATCTTGATTCTAATGAAAAAGATAATCGTTTCATAGATTATTTAACTAATTTTGTAGAACGTGGAGCATTACACAAAGCCTTGAGTGTAGCTAATATGATCACAAATCAAGTCAAGAAAGAGTCGAATTATAAAGCCCTAGCAATAGCCTTAAATAATAAAGGCTGCCTAGAAAAAGCCTTAGAGACTACCAAAGCTATTACTACTGACGATACTCATTTAGAAACTTTTGCAGAGATTTTTAGAGCCACTCTAGCAAAAAAAGGAGCTGAAAAAGCCCTTAAAATAGTTAACTTTATTTCTAATATAAATGATCGTGAAGGATTACTTTCTTTAGTCTCTGAAACTTTGGTTCAAGAGGAAAAAGTAGATCAAGCCTTAGAAATTACTCAAAAAATTTCAAATGAAGAGATCCGCACAGACTGCCTACAAAACATAGTTGGCAACTTGTTAGAACAAGGAAAACTTGAAAAAGCACTAGATGTAGCTAAAAATATAAGTAGTGACTATATGATTAGTCACGAACTTCTAGAAGCATGTGAACTCTTAGTGAAGCAAGGTCAGTCAAAAACGGTTGTTGAATTTACTGAAAGTATTAAAAATTTAGAGAACCACAAAGAACTTCATAATCTAATTATTGAAGAGCTTTTAAACTAGGTTCTGATCCTCTTTATTTTTAAGTTAAATTTTGATCCAAGTTGATATCTGGATACAGGATCAAATTTGGGTCAAAATTTGGAAAATATTCAAAAAAAACCTACTGAGCGGTAAAAAATGAGCGCCTACATTAAAAATATAGCCGCTCTTTAGTTAACTTACATAGATTCAGAAGATTTCAGGTCAACTATCTTGTTCTCTGAAAAAGTTCATTTTCTTTAAAGAAAAAGGCAATTTCTCTTTCAGCTGTGTCTAGTCCATCAGAACCATGAACTGCATTTTCACCAATAGATTTTCCAAACTCTTCGCGAATGGTTCCAGAAGCTGCTTCATCTGGGTTTGTAGCACCCATGACTTCTCGATTCTTGGCAATGGCATTTTCGCCCTCAAGCGCTTGAACAACAACAGGACCAGAGGTCATAAACTCAACAACTTCCCCAAAGAAGGGTTTATCTTTATGAATATCATAAAACTCTTCAGCTTGTTCTTTAGATAGATGAAGCATTTTCATACCAACAATGGTCAAACCTGCTTCTTCAAATTTCGATAGTATAGCTCCTATTTCATTACATCCAACAGCGTCTGGCTTAATGATTGAGAGTGTACGCTCAGTCGTACTCATAAATTATTCCTCTATTCTGTAATAATCAATAAAAATGATCGTTAGATTATATTTGTTTTCAAATTAAAAGAAAGGATAAATCATCTGTGTATTCTTATTTCTAACTCATCCAGTTCTTCTTCGATCTCTTTAGGGAGCTTATCTTTAAACAATTTAAAGTAATTTTTAATCTCTTTAATTTCGCAAGTCCAATCTTCTTTATTGACTTCAAAAAGTTTTTTCAATGTGAGAGGGTCTATATGGAGGCCTGACACATCTAAACTGGACTCCTTAGGAAGGTATCCAATCGAAGACTTCTCTTTCACATCCTTCCCTTGGATGCTCTCAAACATCCACTTGAGAACCCTTGAATTATCCCCAAATCCAGGCCAAAGAAATTTTCCATCACTATCCTTTTTGAACCAGTTCACATAGAAAATCTTAGGTAATTTTTCTGGGTCACTTTTTTTCCCCATTTCCAGCCAATGCCTAAAATAATCTGCCATATGATAGCCACAAAAAGGAAGCATCGCGAAAGGGTCATGCCTAAGTTTACCTACAGAACCTTCTGCTGCTGCAGTTGTTTCCGAAGAAATTGTAGTACCTAGAAAGGTTCCGTGCTGCCAGTTAAAAGACTGAAACACAAGAGGAAT
Organism: Chlamydiota bacterium; assembly: GCA_022601335.1. Classification (GTDB taxonomy): domain Bacteria; phylum Chlamydiota; class Chlamydiia; order Chlamydiales; family JAAZZY01; genus JAJACV01. Next base: position 2,347 of record JAJACV010000017.1, read on the forward strand.
AGTAGTAGATCTTCTGCCACCAAAAATAATACCTTCAATGGGGACTCCTTTTGGATCTTCCCACATAGGGTCAATAATGGGACACTGTGAAGCTTTAGCTGTAAAACGCGCATTGGGGTGAGCTGCCTTTGATCCTGACATTTTGTCTACCCAATCATGGCCTAACCAATCCTTCATGCGCTCGGGTCTTTCTTGAGTCATGCCTTCCCACCAAACATCTCCCTCTTCAGTCAAAGCTACGTTCGTAAAAAGAGTATTTTTACTCATGGCATACATTGCATTTGGATTAGACTGAAACGAAGTTCCAGGAGCTACACCAAAAAAACCATTCTCAGGATTTATGGCATATAGTTGTCCATCTTCACCAAATCGCATCCACGCAATATCATCTCCTACACACTCTACTTTCCATCCAGGTAGAGACGCTGTCATCATAGCTAGGTTTGTTTTTCCACAAGCTGAGGGAAAAGCAGCAGCAAAATATTTTTTTTGTCCTTCTGGACTTGTGAGGCCCAAGATAAGCATATGCTCTGCAAGCCAGCCTTGTTCTTTTGCTAAAACAGAAGCGATGCGAAGGGCAAAACATTTTTTTCCTAAAAGAGCGTTTCCTCCATAACCACTTCCAAAAGACCAGATACTTTTCTTAGACGGAAAGTGTACAATATATCTATTTTTAGGGTTACAAGGCCAAGGCACATCTATTTCATTTTCTTCAAGAGGAACTCCAACAGAATGCATTCCAGGAATAAATGTTTTCTGGCCGAGAAAGTCTAAGGCTTTTCTACCAATACGAGCCATGATTGCCATGGAACAAACAACATAAGGTGAGTCGGTGATTTCTATCCCTATATGGGATAATTTGGAGTTAATAGGCCCCATGCAGTAAGGAATAACATACATAGTCCTTCCTTTCATACAGCCTTTAAAAAGCCCTTTTAAGAGCGTCTCCATCTCTTCAGGATCTTGCCAGTTGTTTGTAGGTCCCGCATCTTCTTTTGAGTCACTGCAAATAAAAGTTTTGCTTTCAACACGAGCCACATCAGCTGGATCTGAATTAGCTAAAAAGCTATTGGGTCTTAATTTTGTATTTAACTGAACAATTGTTTTAGATTTAAGGAGCTGTTGAATAAAAAGTTGGTACTCTTCTTCACCTCCCTCGCATAAATGAATTTTTTCAGGTTGACAAAGGTCGGCTTGTTCTATGACCCAACTTTTCAGAGTCTCATTTTGAGTCCATGAAGAAAGTTGTTCTTTTAATGTCATATTCCCATTTTTCTCTTCTTGAATTTGTCGAGGTACTCTAAAGCTTTTCCTGTACCCAGGCAAACAACTAAGAGCGGATTTGGAGCAATAATCATAGGCAACCCCGTCTCTTTAATCAAGGCTTTATCAAAACCTTTTATTAAAGCGCCTCCTCCTGCAAGAACCATACCTCTATCAACTAGATCTGCTGCCAGCTCTGGAGGGCATTTTTCTAGGGTCAATTTAACCGCTTCGACAATCTGCTGAATGGGCTCTGACAAACACTCTCTTATCTCTACCGAGTTGATTCTCTTTGTAATAGGAAGTCCGGCTACCTGATCACGACCTCTCACTTCCATTTCTAGTTCATTTTCACCCAGCGGGTAAGCAGATCCTATTGTCATTTTTATTTCTTCTGCAGTACGCGGTCCTATCATAAGGTTATAAGTTCTTCTCATATAATTAATGATACACTCATCAAACTCGTCACCAGCAATTCTAAGTGATCTAGATTCAACAATACCTCCTAGCGAAATAATAGCGATTTCAGTGGTACCACCCCCAATATCGATAATCATATTAGCACAAGGTTCGTGAACGGGTAAATCTACTCCGATAGCAGCTGCCATGGGCTCATCGATCAAAATGACTTCTTGAGCACCTGCATGGAGTGCTGAATCTTCAACGGCTCTTTTTTCTACACCTGTAATACCTGAAGGCACAGCTATGAGAATTTTCGGTCTAAAAAGGCTTCTGGCTGGAGTCACTTTCTTGATAAGTTCTTTGAGCATCCCTTCTGTGGTTTCAAAATCAGCTATAACACCATCTTTCATAGGTCTAATTGCATGAATTTTTTGGGGAGTTTTTCCAAGCATAGCTTTTGCCTTATGGCCAACAGCTAAAACTTCTTTTGTTTTTGAATCGACTGCTACAACAGAGGGTTCGGATAGGACGATACCTCGACCTCTCACATACACCAAAGTATTTGCGGTTCCTAAGTCGATTCCAATATCACTTGAGAAAAAACCGGCAAATTTATTAAATCTTTTCAGAGAGGCATTTTTCATTTTCTCTAATGCATTAGAGAGTTGATTTCTTTTGATCATTTAATTTCCTTATACTTGCAGTAATTCAAGAACTTCTTCCCATGTAAGCTTGGACATAGCCTCATCATCTGTACAGATAACTTTTTTAACTAGCCCACGCTTTTTATCCTGCATCTTAATAATTTTTTCTTCAATCGTACCGACAGTAACTAGCTTGTATGACATGACTGATTTTTTCTGTCCAATACGATGCACACGATCTGTAGCTTGATTTTCAACAGCTGGATTCCACCACATATCGTAATGAATCACTGTATCAGCTCCTACTAAATTGAGTCCGGATCCTCCGGCTTTTAGTGAAACTAAAAAGACTGAAATTGAAGCATCTTTATTAAAGTCCTTCACAACTTCCAGTCTATTTTTAGTCGATCCATCAAGATAAGAAAGGCGTATTCCTTGCTGTTCTAAATCTTTTCTCATTATTTTTAACATACGAGTGTATTGACTGAAAATAACAATTTTGTGTTTTCCTTCAATTAACGTATTTAATAGCTCTTTGAGCATGTCATATTTGGCAGAATCACCTTCTTCAGGATTTTCTTTCGCAAAAATAGCTGGATGACAGCAAATTTGTTTTAATCGAGTCAAAGTAGCTAATACGTGGATTTGAACTTTTTCAAATCCTTCTTTTTGGACCAGAGTAGAAAGTTCTTCCCTTGCTGTATTGATGTAGTTTGTGTAGAGCTTATTTTGGCTTGGAGTCAGCTGACAATGATAAACTATTTGTGAGACGGGAGGGAGATCGTCAAGTACATCTACTTTCATACGACGAAGAATAAAAGGAGAGGCTTTCTGTTTTAGTTGTGTTAAATTTTCTTTATTTGCATGGCCTGAATCTCTTAAATACTTTTCAACAAAACGTTTATAGCTGCTGAGAAGTCCTGGCATTAAAAAGTCAAAGAGACTCCATAACTCTAGTAAAGAATTCTCGATAGGAGTACCCGTTAATATCAGCTTATGAGTCGACTGTAGCATTTTAACGGATTGCGCATTACGTGTGCTTCTATTTTTTATATGCTGAGCTTCATCTAATATAACATATCCAAGTTTGTGTTTTTTATAACACTCCACATCTTTTTGAAGCAGGCTATATGAAGTAATCAGTATTTGGTATTTTTTGATGGATTGAAGTATTTTTTTTCTCTGATTTGGCACGCCATCTACAACTAGAATTTTTAAATTAGGATTAAAGCGCTGAAATTCCTCAAACCAATTATATAAAAGAGAAGTTGGGCAAACAATTAATGAAAGAGTGTTTGCACGTGTAGACTGGTAAAACTGTGTAAGAGCTACAATTGCCTGCAAAGTTTTACCAAGCCCCATATCATCAGCTAGAATACCATTTAGATGCATCACTCTTAACCTTTCTAACCAATTAACTCCTTCAACTTGATAAGTTCTTAAGTTCGCTTTAATTTCTGGTGGAATTGGGCTGGCTGTAAAGTTAACATTTCCTAAAATTTGCTTTTGCACTTCTTTAATTTTAGGAGTCATCGTTACCTTGATGGGCAAATCTTTGAATTGTGTAGCATGGAGGGTAGCTAGAGCCCAAAGAGGCCTTTTCAAGGTGTGATTTTCTATACGAGTTAATCCTATTTCATCAAAAAACTGAATAATAGGAGTTAATTTTTCTAGGTCTAGAACAAGAATTTTATGAATTCCAGAGGTATTTTTCTTGGTGTTTTTGGAATAATCTTCTTTAAGCTCTACAAAATTCTTTTTGGCTGAGCAGCACTCCCACAGTAAATCCAGCTCTATATTCTGCAAGTGACCTAAGACTTTCAGCTCAAGTTGAAACTGATCAATCATATCACTTTCGGAGAATTTTAATTCAAAGCTAGTTTCATCATAAATAAATTGGTTGAGAAGATTTTGAGGGCAATCAAATTCAATTTTACCCTGATATTCAGGAATAATCGATGTCATAAACTCAACAATAGCTTTTTCTGATTTTGCAACAAAGGCCCCCAGCTTTGGATTAAAGACAAAGCCCTGAAAAAGGGCCTCCATTATTTCTCTCTCTTCAATAAGATTTCTAGACAGAATTCCCTTGTCTGTTACAAAAGAAGCTAAATGTTTTCCTGTTAAATCTTTAGGGGCGACAGGAACTCTAATATCATCATAAATAAATTCTAAACTAGCGTCTAATTCACCATCTACATAAGAAATTTTACAAAGAGCTTTCAACTCATCTGTGAAAGGATAGGTTACAAATTGATTGAGTTCTTTTTGGTTATCTACAGTAGCATACCGAAGCATCTCAGGCAGAGCATTTTCAACAAACGAACCAAAAAGAGGTTCAGGAATAACCATATTGGCAAGTTTTGTTAAGTCTCTTAAGTGAACTCTCTTCAAATTATCTGGAAAAGCAAAGTAAGTGTTTTTGTGGATCACCCCAGGTTTTGTGCCTGCAAAAAAGAGTACCTCTTCAATTTTCTGACATTCTGCATCTAAATAAATTGAAGGTTGAAGAAAAAGCTTCGGAGCGGGAACTTGCATAGACTCAATCTTAAAGTGCAGACTTGCTTTATTTAAAGAAAATAAAAGGGGTGTCTCTAAATTACCGCAATATAAAGAGGGCATCACTAAAACAGAATCATCATCTTTTTTTCCATATTTGGTAATTTCAGCGAGAGCAATTAAATAGGCTTTGTAAAGAAGGTCTCCAAAGACAATTTTTCCAAACGGAATAACTTTTGAATTCACATCGGTTTCAATCGTCTGACTACCAATGTGATCAATAATCATTTTAATCATCTCAGCTTGTTCACTAGCAAAGGATCCATATTGAAACCGGTAACGCTTTCCAGCGATTAGAATAGACTCTTGAAACCGCATTGCATTTAAAAAAGCTCTAACATTTGGCACATTAAGAGGTTTAGATCGAAACGGCAACCTCAGGGCGAGCTGCAAAACAACATTTTGAGGATTATCAGGTGTATGAAAGAGAATACAGAGCTCCGCGTTCTCTACCTGAACTTCACTTTGATTAATAAAAAAATAAGGAGAGGCACTTAATAAGTGCGACGCTTCCACATATTCCTTGAGGAGTTCTTTTTCATAGATTTCACTTTTGCGATGTGATTCTTTGTTTTTTGCTTCTTCTACGGCAATTTTAATTTCTTGTTTTGCTTGATCTAAAGATTCCGTCTCTTCAAGCCCTGTTTCTTTGGAGTAAGAAACTAAAATATGGTCTAAATGATCTTCAAGATGAAAGAGAAGAGCTGCTAAATGTTGGCAATCGTAACTATAGGGACAGTCACAGTTAGAGTCTATTGTGGTGGAGTCATCTCTACATATTTCAATTTCACTTTCATAGTTATTACTAAAATTACCTGAAATACTCCCACTTAACCTAAGGGTGTCAGTGTCAAAGTGTAGAATTTTAGCAGTTGTTACCATTTTTTTTTCATAAAGAGACTTCCCTTGGCGAAGGATAGAAGAAGAAAAATCTTGTCTCAGCTTTCTAAAGTTTAGCATAGGCGTGGCATCAGGCGTTAAGTAGTTAAAATCAGTCTTTTTTATTTGTCTCGTACGATCTTTTTAAAATCCATTTCTTGTTGAAGCAATGTTTTTTCTTTACACTTTCAATTGATTTTTTTAAAGCTAAAACTATTGAAAAATATTAAGGCCTATTCAAACGATAAAATCAAATTCAAATTTTGAGATTGTGGAATGAATTCATAACAAGAACTTTTAATTTATTTAAAAAAATAAAAAATTAAATTTCAAATATTCAAAAAAAAACAGATTCGATTATTAAAATGAATTATAAATTAATTATTTTATCCTTTAAAAAATGCCTTTTTTTTATTTCGAGATTTGGCTTTTTTCTATTCTATAGATTTGAAAATTTTTCATTCATTAGCCTGTTCTTAAGTAAAAATTCATTTCCAACTTGAGAAAAAATCTGTTGAAGTAGATAATGAGCCACTCAAAAGTACTTATATAGGGTACTTTATGCGGGTGTAGCTCAGTGGTAGAGCATCACGTTGCCAACGTGAGGGCCGTGAGTTCGAATCTCATCACCCGCTTTATTCAAATATTTTAGGAGAGATACGTGGCTGAAAAGACAACGAAGAAAAAAACCACCACAAAACCAGTTAAATCAACAGCAAAGGCCACAGCAGCTCCTACAAAAAAAACTCCCTCTACAAAAAAAGCAGTTTCAACGAGTCAAAAAAAGGCTCCTGCAAAAGTTGAGAAGTCTACACCTCCAAAAAAAATGACAGCACAAACGTTTGAAGACACTTCAGTAAAAGTTGTCTTGGAGCAAGAGGCTGCCTGCGCCGTTTCAATTCAAGCGACGCTTTCTAGCAAAGTCATTGAAGAAGCGACCGCTCAAGCTCTCAAAGAGACCTCGAAAGGTGTTTCTTTACCAGGCTTTAGAAAAGGAAAAGTTCCTAAAAGCATGATTGAAAAAAATTATGCGAGTACTATTTTAGAGAAAAAATCTCAAATTCTGGTCCAAAAAGGTTTAGACTTAAGTATCGCTCTTTGCAAACTCAGACCTCTTAACTATCGAAATGTACAACCAAAAGTTGAAAAGTTTTCAGACAATGAAGCTGTTTTTTCTTATAAATTTGAAAGTTATCCTCTAATTCCAAAAATCCCTTTGGAAAAAATTAAATTAGAAAAAATTCAGCCTGAAGAAGTTAATGAGAAGCGTGTAGAAGAGGTTATTGATGTCATGCGCTCTTACCAGGCAAAATGGACCCCTATTGAAGATAGAGCTATTGAAATGGGTGATTTTGTAGATATAGATGTCTTAAATATGGAAACAGACACAAAACTAGTTTCTCATAAGAGAGTGGAAGTGACTAAAGGCAAGCTGAGTAAATGGTTGATTGCCCTCTTAGTTGGATTAAAGAAAGACGAATCAAAAGAAGGTGTCAGTGAGTGGGATGACTCACTTCCTACTTCTGAAAAGAAAGATTTTAAAGCGACTAAGTGCAAAGCCCACGTTCTTGGCATTTTTAAAGGAGATCTTCCACCCGTCGATGAAGATTTTGCTAAAGCCATGGGTACTCAATCTGTAGCCGACTTAAAAACACAAGTTTTGCTTAGACTGAATAAAAATGCTGAAGCTGATTGCGAAAGGCAACAAAAGGCTCTCTTAGACAAAGCTCTTGAACAACTAGTTGACTTTGAACTTCCCCAAACACTTATTGATGCGGAAGTAAAAACAAAGTTGAAGTTAAAACAAGAGGCCGTAGGTCAAAAAAAGCTATCTAAAACAGAAGAAGCTAAAATGAAAGATGAGGCTGAAAGTGAAGCTAAATCTGCATTGAAGCTCTTTTTTATCCTTCAAAAACTTGCAAATGATCATGGAATTATCGTCTCTGAACAAGAACTGCGCGAAGTACTATCAGAGAGAATCTCGCAACTTAACCTGCCTAAAGAAGTCGCTTCCAATCAACAGTACAAAAATCAATTAATTCAAGAAATGCGAATGAATTGTTTCATCGATCTTTTAACAGAAAAAGTTAAGCACCATTTACTTAAGCAGGTAACTTTTGCCTAACTCCCTTTTCTTGTAAAAAGGCAGAAATTACTGGAAAAAAATTGTATGACATTCAATAGTGAAGAAATTGAAACTACTTCGAGGTTAATAGCAATGTCAAAAAAATATAACAACTCAATGTCCCTAACTCCCTACGTAATAGAAGATACCGGTCGCGGTGAGCGATCGATGGATATTTTTTCAAGGCTTTTGAAGGATCGTATTATCTTTATCGGCACTATGATTGATGATCAAGTGGCGAATATAGTCGTCGCTCAACTGTTATTTCTCCGAATGGAGGATCCTAAAAAAGAAATCAGTATTTTTATTAACTCTCCAGGTGGCTACATTACTTCAGGCTTAGCCATTTTAGATACGATGCGCTTCTTAGGTTGTGATGTAAAAACCTACTGTATTGGTCAGGCAAGTTCTATGGGAGCTGTGCTTTTGGCTGCTGGAACCAAAGGTAAGCGTTTTGCCCTTCCAAATAGCCGAGTGATGATTCACCAGCCTGAAGGTGGAGTCATTGGAACATCCATTGATATTCATATCCAAGCTAAGGAAATTGTTAAAACGAAGCAACGTCTTTCGATGATTTTAGCAGATTGTATAGGCAAAGATGTTGAAACAATTATCAAAGATTCTGATCGTGATTTCTTCATGAGTGCAGAAGAAGCGGTTGAGTATGGAATTGTAGATCAAGTGATAGAAAGACAACCTATTGCAGAGGAAGCTTTAGCAACATGACGAAAAAATCTTTTTCAAGTACTGAGTCAACATTATGTTCTTTCTGTGGAAGAACAGAAGACCTTGTTGAGAAACTTATTTCAGGACCCAATGTATTTATTTGTGATAAGTGTGTTCGCTTATGCATGGGTATTATTGAAAAAAAAGTGACTCAGCCTGAAATAACAGTCTTGAAACCCAAAGAGATTTTTGAAAAGCTCAATGAGTACGTTATTGGGCAAGATGAAGCCAAGCGGACTATTGCAGTTGCTGTGTACAATCACTATAAACGTATCAAACTCATGTCCAAAGGAGATGAAGTTGAATACAGCAAATCCAATGTAATGGTTTTAGGACCTACGGGTTCAGGAAAAACACTTCTTGCCAAAACACTTGCTAAGCTGCTTGACGTCCCCTTTACCATAGCAGACGCGACTACTTTGACTGAGGCTGGATATGTAGGAGAAGACGTAGAAAATATTGTTTTAAGACTTCTTCAGGCTACTGATTATGATGTAGCTCGGGCAGAGCAAGGAATTATTTATATTGATGAGATCGATAAAATTGGGCGTACCACATCCAATGTATCTATTACTCGTGATGTCTCAGGTGAAGGTGTCCAACAGGCTCTTCTCAAAATAGTGGAAGGAACGGTTGCGAATGTGCCTCCTAAGGGAGGGCGTAAGCATCCCAATCAAGAGTACATTAAAATTAACACTGAAAATATTTTGTTTATTGTGGGCGGAGCTTTTGTCAATTTAGACCAAACTATTGCAAAAAGGCTTGGAAAAGGAACTATCGGATTCAGTCACGGTAAAAAAGCTCAGCACTTAAACGATAAAGATTATCTTCTATCCCAAGTAGAGCCCCAAGATTTGGTTCAATTTGGCTTAATTCCAGAATTTGTGGGTCGATTCAACTGTATTGTGAATTCAAATACCCTTAAAGAAGAAGATTTAGTCCAAATTCTTACTGAACCTAAAAACTCTTTGATCAAACAATACACGAGTATTTTTGATCAAGAGGGTGTTAAACTTACATTTACCCCTGAAGCTTTAAAAGCAGTTGCTGCTAAAGCCATTGAAGCAAAAACGGGTGCCCGAGCTCTTCGTATGATTTTAGAAAATTTACTGAGAGATTTAATGTTTGACATTCCTACAGACGAGAAAATTAAAGAAGTGGTTATTGAAAAAGAAACGATCTCTGAGGGAAAGTTACCGCTTATCAAACGCTCTGATTCTGATAGTGAAAAAATAGCTTAAACTCGTTTTTCACTCACTTCTACTTTCAACTCAATGTTCAACAATAGGTTGACATTTTGCTCTCTCTCCTATTAAAACGTTGAAAAAGGAGATTGAAAAATGAGCGACAAAAAAATACTCCATATAGAACAAGATCACTACTCACTCCTTCTCTCATCCCTTTTGAATAAAGGGACCGCTTTTACAAAAAAAGAAAGAGACCTATTTAAATTGCATGGGTTGCTTCCTCCTTATATCGGCAATTTATCACAGCAAAAAAAACGATCTAGCGAAGCTTGTAAAAGTAAAGGCAGTGATTTAGAAAGATACATCTATCTAAGAGATTTGCAAGACTCAAATGAAACTCTTTTCTATGCTTTAATTCTGGAGCACATTGATGAGCTGCTACCGATTATTTATACCCCTACAGTGGGCCTTGGTTGTCAGCGTTTTAGCCAAATTTTTAGACGTCCTAGGGGTGTCTTCATCTCTTATCCCCTAAGACATCAGTTGGACGAAATTTTATCTCACAAGAGATTCGATGGCATTAGGGTTATTGTTGTTTCAGATGGGGAAAGAATTTTAGGGCTTGGAGATCAGGGAGCTGGAGGGATGGGAATCCCTATAGGCAAGCTTGCTCTTTACTCAGCTCTTGCAGGAATACACCCAAGAGAGACTCTACCTATATTATTGGATGTAGGAACTGATAATGAAGATTTAATCAACGATCCTCTTTATTTGGGATGGAAGAACAAACGAATTCGAGGAAAAGCCTACTACAACTTCATTGATCAATTTGTTCAGGCAGTAAAAAAGAGATTTCCAAATGTTTTACTACAATGGGAAGATTTTGCGAAATCAAACGCAACTCGCTTACTAGAAAGCTATAAAGACAAGATCTGCACATTCAATGACGATATTCAAGGGACTGCAGCAGTGGTTTTGGGTACACTCCTTTCGGCCATTCAAGTGACTCAAATTCCAATTGATAAACACAAAATTGTTATTGCAGGTGCAGGCTCTGCGGGGTGCGGTATAGCTAATTTACTTGTAACCTTGATAAAAGAATCTGGTATTTCTGAAGAAGAAGCTCTTTCAGGTATTTATTTAGTAGATAATTTGGGGCTTGTTAGAGAAAACGCTCCACATCTTTTACCCTTTCAGAAAAAATTTGGAAAATCTCAATCCCAATTGCAAAAGGATGGATTTAAAAGTAAAAAAACGAGCTTTTCATTAAAAGAGACTATTAAATTTGTCAAACCGAGCATTCTAATAGGTGTCACGGGTCAAGCCAATCTATTTACAAAAGAGATTGTAAAAATGATGGCCAACGATCATAAAAGACCTATCATTTTCCCTCTTTCAAACCCCACTAGTTGTTCAGAAGCTAACCCTGCTGATTTAATTAAATGGACAGATGGCCGGGTATTAATGGGAACAGGCAGCCCTTTTCCATGTGTTATTAAAAATGGAAAACAGCAAAGAGTGGATCAAACCAACAATTCCTATATTTTCCCAGGGCTTGGGCTTGGAATTATAGCATCGGAAGCTAAAAGAGTGACAGAAGAGATGTTTATTGTAGCTGCAAAAACGCTAGCAAAGCACTCTCCTTCAAAGAAAAATCCCCATGCTAATTTACTACCGCCCTTAACAGAGAGTCGCAAAATAGCCGTTAAAATAGCCTTTGAGGTTGCCAAAGAAGCGATTCGATCAAATAATGCAAAAAAAAGAACCGATAAGCAGATTGAGGTTAAAATTCAAGAACGCTTATGGGAACCTGTTTATATGGAGTATCGTAAAAAAAAATAGCCTTTTGATTTACCTTCTATTTTTTGGATAGTCATATCCATTATTTTGACTCGTTAAAATACGAGCAAAATTCATAAAGCGCGAAGCTATATTTTCTTCTACTTTATAGGGAAGAGCCTGTGTATTTTGAATCATATTATCTCCTTTCTTAATTTGA
>JAJACV010000018.1 GCA_022601335.1 Chlamydiota bacterium
AAGATAATCACTGTATTTGGTTGTGGAGGGGATAGAGACCAAGAAAAAAGGCCTGTTATGGGAAAAATTGTTTCCCAGCATAGTGATTATACCCTTATTACTTCAGATAACCCAAGATCGGAAGATCCAAGCGAAATATGTAGAGCCATTGAATTCGGTTGTCTGAAAGAGAAACAGGTGCTTGTTGAAGTGGATCGAAGAGACGCTATTGAAAAAGCTTTAGCGCTTGCTGAAGACGGTGACATTTTATTAATAGCTGGAAGAGGCCATGAAATGCATCAAATTATAGGACATAAAAGAATCCCATTCAATGATGCAGAAGTTGTGAAAGAGTTACTAGGTAAAGATTTGGCTAGGACGTAATAGAATTAACGGATCCTAAATCTTTAGTTAGAGTCTAAAATTTTTTGAGTTGATTTTAGCATTAAAACAGCTGATGAAAATGAAGCTATAGCTAGTGACTCAATAGCTGCACTTTTAGCCCAAAGTCCGACAGATAGATCGATGTGCTTAAGAAGATTTCCTTTTCGATTTAAAGAGGAAAGTAAATCATGTGTATTTCCATTCCATATGTAATAAGTAGTACTTAAACTTATTAAAGGCAAAGCAGACAACCAAGTCTGAACAATATTTTCTTTAAATGCCTGAGAAACCTTTTCAAAAAATTTACCTTCTTTCCAAGATTCTTTAAGAGAGCTGCTAGATTCCTCAGCTTGACTAAAAATTTGGTTTACTAAATTTACAGTCATATTAATTAAAGGGACGAGGCAAACTGCTGAGGCAAGTGAAGTGACAAGTGAACTATGAGAGAGTGGCCGAAGAGCCAAGTCAATACAAAGGGCTCCAGTAAAAAGAGGAAAGTGGGGGGACACTGTAGAGTTTATTTGAGTGAGAAGGGAAGCCTCTTGTTTATCTTCTTTATTCACATAAACAGAAGAAATGGGCGTGTTTACTGCGGGGGATACTTCTATCATAAAGGGGACTCTTCCGTAAGTTATTAGGTCTATTATATGAGATTTCAATAGAAAAAATCAAATCAGGGAAGTGTAAAAAATAAAATTTAAAGTTGTCCCCGGCGCGATTCGAACGCACGGCCTGTCGCTTAGGAGGCAACCGCTCTATCCAGCTGAGCTACGAGGACCTGAAAAAAGATGTTAAAATACTGGACAAACACCTTTTTCTCAAGTATTTTCGTATCATAAATTTAGCAATAGAAGGAGTAAAGGTATGGAGTCTAAGGCAGATATCGGACTTGTAGGCTTAGCTGTTATGGGACAAAACTTGGTTCTCAACATGAATGACAAAGGATTTGTTGTTTCAGTCTATAATCGTACTGTTGAAAAAGTAAAAGATTTTTTGAAGGGCCCAGCTGCGGGCACGTCAATTATTGGTACATACTCTTTAAACGATTTCGTACAATCACTCAAAAAACCTCGTAGAATTATGCTCATGGTGAAAGCGGGTGATGTCGTGGATCAATTCATTGATCAAATTACTCCTTACCTAGAAAAAGGGGACATCATTATTGATGGTGGAAACAGCAATTACCAAGACACTGAAAAAAGGATTCTTCGACTTAAAGAAAAAGGTCTCCATTATGTAGGAGCAGGTATTTCAGGCGGAGAAGAAGGTGCGAGACACGGACCCTCTATTATGCCAGGAGGAAGTCCTGAAGCGTGGGACTCTATAAGCCCTATTTTTACAGCAATTTCAGCAAAAGTAGAAGAAAAGCCGTGCTGCCATTGGGTCGGGAATGGAGGTGCAGGACATTTTGTTAAAATGGTTCATAATGGGATTGAATACGGAGATATGCAGCTTATATGCGAAGCCTATCACTTATTGAAATCTGTATTGGGATTAAAAACAGATGAATTGGAACAGGTTTTTCAAGATTGGAACGAAAGAGAACTCAATAGCTATCTCATAGAAATTAGTAGAGATATTTTTGGATTTAAAGATGAAGACGGCGCGCCTCTTGTGGATAAGATTCTTGATGTAGCTGGTCAAAAAGGAACTGGAAAATGGACAGGTATTAATGCCTTAGAGCTGGGAGTTCCTTTAACTCTTATAGCTGAATCTGTATTTGCGAGGTTCTTATCTAGTATGAAGGAAGAGCGAATCGTTGCATCAAAATCTCTAAAAGGTCCTCAAATAAAATTTGAAGGGGATAAATCAGCGTTTATAGAACATATTTTTCAAGCATTATATGCTTCTAAAATTATGAGTTATGCGCAGGGCTTTATGCTAATTAAAACAGCATCAGATCAATTTTCCTGGGATCTAAATTATGGGCAGACAGCTTTTTTATGGAGAGGTGGCTGTATCATACGTAGCGCATTTTTAAGTAAAATTACAGATGCTTTCGAGAAAGATTCTAAACTCTCTAATTTGCTCTTAGATTCATTTTTTAAAGAAGCTATTGAAAAAGCGCAATCCTCATGGCGTACCACAATCTCTCAAGCAGTTCTTCATGGTATTCCAGTGCCTTGCTTTAGCGCTGCACTCGCTTTTTATGATGGCCTTCGCCTAGAGAGACTGCCACAGAATTTACTACAAGCTCAAAGAGACTTTTTTGGAGCGCATACTTATGAGAGACAGGACAAACCTCGCGGAGAATTTTTCCACACCAATTGGACTGGACGCGGAGGAGCGATCTCTGCAACTCAATATAATGTTTAAATCAAAGAGGTTTTTATGATAGTCGAACGTATCCATTCATTTTTTGATTGGTTTTCAATTAATTCTGATAGAAGAAAAGAGTTGGAAGCTTTAGCTGAAAAAGCAGCTCATTTAGCTAACGGAATGACAGACTACAAAGATTACTTGGCATTAGCTGCAATACTAGAAAGTACTCAACCTAAAAAGATTCTTGAAATAGGAACCTATAATGGGATTACGTCAAACTTCTTTTTACAAGTATTGCCAAATTGTGACGTTATAAGTGTCGCTTTTGTCAACCCTGAGAATACTTTTTTTAAGAAAAAATATAATAACTCAGACCTTACAGAAAATGAGATTGGAAGTTATGTTAAACAAGAAAATAAAAGTCGATTTACTCAAATTATTGGAAACTCTCATTTGATTAAAGCCAAACAGTTTGTAAAAGATTATGGAAAAGTAGACTTAGTCTTTATTGATGGTGATCACTCTGCTAAAGGGGTACATCAAGATACCGAACTAGCAGAAAAAATTCTCTCTCCCACTGGAACTATTTGCTGGCATGATGCAAATCCTAAAGAGCGCTATATGGCTGTTAGAAACTATCTTGAAAATAAAATGAAAAAACCTGCAATTGCTACACACGATGATTACATAGGGGGCATTGCTTGCTGGAACTTTAAAATAGAGAGTAAATTTTCGCACTTAACTTATGTTTGAATACAACCCAAAATATATTAGAAACTTTTCTATCATAGCTCATATTGATCATGGTAAATCGACCCTAGCCGACCGTCTTTTAGAAGCAACTCAAACTGTTCAAAAAAGAGATATGCAAGAGCAACTCTTAGATGATATGGACTTGGAGAGGGAAAGAGGCATCACAATTAAGGCCCATCCTGTTACCATGGTCTATAAAGCTAAAGATGGTCATCTATATCAGATTAATTTTATTGATACACCGGGCCATGTTGACTTCTCTTATGAGGTGTCGCGTTCTCTTGCCGCTTGTGAAGGAGCTGTTCTTATTGTCGATGCATCTCAAGGAGTGCAAGCGCAAACACTGGCAAATGTATTTTTAGCTATTGATCATAATCTTGAAATATTACCCGTACTTAATAAAGTAGACCTTCCTCAAGCAGATCCTGATGAAGTCAAAAGACAAATTGAAGAAGTCATCGGCTTAGATGTGAGTCAAACTGTTATTTGCTCTGCTAAAACAGGTAAAGGCGTTGATCAAGTTTTGGAAACTTTATTGACGCTTGTTCCGCCACCCCAAATAAATGAAGATGGGTATTTAAGGGCACTTGTTTTTGACTCTCATTTTGATCCTTATCGAGGTGTGATGGTTTATGTCCGAGTTATATCGGGTTCTTTGAAGAAAGGAACCCAGATTGTGATGATGGCTACAAAAAAGAAGTTCGAACTTTTAGAAGTGGGTATTTTTTCTCCTCAAGAAAAACCTACCGATGAGTTGAGAGCGGGTGAAGTAGGTTATATTGTGGGCAGTATCAAAAATAGCAAGGATGTTAAAATAGGGGACACAATCACTCTATCAAAAAAAACCGTTCCAGAACCCCTTAAGGGATTTAAAGAGGTGAATCCTGTTGTCTATGCAGGTATCTATCCTATAGATACAACTGACTTTGAAGGTTTGAGAGATGCTCTAGAAAAGTTACAACTCAATGATTCGGCTATTTACGTCGAACAGGAGAGTAGCCAAGCGCTGGGTTTTGGCTTTCGTTGTGGATTTTTAGGACTGCTACACCTTGAAATAGTATCGGAGCGCATCCTAAGAGAATATGATATAGATATCATTATTACTGCCCCGTCCGTTGTTTATAGACTAACACTCAAAGATGGAAGTATACGCGACTTAGATAATCCCGTTCATTACCCTGATCCTACACTAATAGAAGATATTCAAGAGCCATGGGTAGAGTGCCGAATTATGACTCCTTCAGATTATATGGGAGCTATTATGGGTCTTGCGAATGAAAAACGTGGAGATTTAATCAAAACGGAATCAATTAATGAATTTAGGCTCTTTTTGACCTATAAGTTTCCCTTGAATGAAGTCATTACAGATTTTAATGACAAATTGAAGTCAGCAACCAAAGGCTATGCTTCATTTGACTATGAATTTAGTGATTATCAAAAAAGTGATATTGTGAAGTTAGAGATTAGAGTGAATGAAGAACCTGTAGATGCTTTTTCATCTCTAGTACACAGAACTAAAGCTGAAGCAAGAGGGCGAGTAGTTTGTGCCAAACTTAAAGAGGTGATTCCAAAACAACTCTTTAAAGTGCCGATACAAGCAGCTATTGGTGGGAAAATTGTCGCTAGAGAAACTATTTCGGCTCTTTCTAAAAATGTCACTGCTAAGTGTTATGGAGGGGATATTAGCCGTAAGAGAAAGCTGTGGGAAAAGCAGAAAAAAGGTAAAAAAAGAATGAAGGAATTTGGGAAAGTAAGTATCCCCCAAAGTGCTTTTATGGAAGTGCTGAAATCTTAATTACAAACTCATATATTTTGTAGATTTTCTATGCTCTTTTTCGATTAAATGTGAGGGGTAATTTTCAAAAACTCTTTCAATGTGAAACTCGTTTTTTAAGGATTCAATAGCTTGTTTAACAAGAGTTCTTTTATCCGGATATAAAGGAGCTAGTTTTGTTAAAAAATCACGGTGTGTTCTTCTATTTCTATAATTAGGAGCTTTTTTGGGGTTTTGTAAAAGTTTCATTTTTTCTTCGGAATAGTCCCATAAAAACGAAGTATGCAAGAGCCAGCGATCTTTGCGAATGTATTCGGCATTACCACCAATCTTCTTGTCTCCAAGCACGTAATCATTTTCCTTTAATGAAAAGGTATCTTTTTGAAAAACGGATTGATAGAACTCAGCTCCCCAATCTAATATAGGCTCTGGAAAAGGAGAAATAGCTAGAGCATCTTTATTTATAATAAATGTGATAAATAGAGTATTAGAGTCAACGTAAACCGTACCACCTCCGCTGAATCTTTTGATAACAGAAATTTTTTCCTTGTGGACTAACTCTTCATTTAGGTGTTCACTTACTTTTGAAGAGATTCCCATAACAATCGCATTTTCGCCGCTGCCCTCATTAATAAGGCAGTAGTTTTCATTGTCTGCTCTCAATAAAGCTTCTTCTAGCTGAAGCTGTTTGAAAATGGGACATCCTTTCAAATGTATTAGATTAATTTTTGACATGTGTACAATCGTTTTAAAAGGATCAAGAAGCCTTTAGAGAGACCATCAGTACAGAAACATCTGCTGGAGAAACACCCGCTATGCGCGACGCCTGTCCTAAATTATGAGGTGAATATTTATTTAGTTGATCTTTCGCCTCATTACGAAGCCCCAAAATAGTATTAAAATTCAAATTCTTGGGCATCATAATAGATTCTAAGTGGTCAAATTTAGATATCTCACTCTCCTGGCGTTTAATATAACCTGCATACTTTATGCTTAACTCTATTTGTTGTTCAACTTCGAGTGAATACGATTGAATATCATCAGGATACTGCTTTTTTAAAAGAGCATAAGTCATTTCAGGACGTGACAAAATTTTAGACAGTGAATAGCCCTTTTTATTAATTTCCTTAAACGCTTTCGATAATCTCAAAATTTCGCTTTCAATGATCTGTTTTTTTTCCTTGAGGTGGGCCCACTGCTTTTCATCAATCAGCCCAAGATCATATCCGTAGCGGCGCAGTCGTAAATCAGCATTATCCTGTCTGAGCAAAAGTCTATACTCTGCTCGTGAAGTAAACATACGGTAGGGCTCTTCTAGTTCTTGTCTAATAAGATCATCTATCATTACACCAATATAGGCCTCAGAGCGTTTTAATATAAAAGGAGCCTCCTTTCTAATAAATAAAACAGCATTAACACCGGCAATAAGTCCTTGAGCCGCTGCTTCCTCATAACCAGTAGTTCCATTAATTTGTCCGGCTAAATAAAGGCCTTCTACTTTTTTTGAAGCAAGGGTGGCATCAATCTGACCACTCGTCACGTAGTCGTATTCAATGGCATAAGCAGGTCTCATCATTTGAGCATTCTCTAAACCAGGAATACTCTGAATCATTTCAAGTTGCACATCAGTTGGAAGAGAAGTTGAAATGCCGTTGGCATACACTTCTTTTGTATCTAAACCTTCAGGCTCTAGAAAAATTTGATGACGATCTTTGTCGCTAAAGCGAACCACTTTATCTTCTATAGACGGACAGTATCTAGGACCCACTCCTTTGATCTTACCAGAATAAAGAGGGGATCTATCAATATGCTTTTGGATAATCTCTTTGGTACGCTTAGAGGTGTAGGTAATATAACAACTTATTTGTTTCAGCTTTGAAGAAGTCGGAGTGTCAAAAGAAAAGGCAATGCCGTCTTCTCCTTTTTGCTCTTCCAATTTCTCTAAATCTAAAGTATCAAAATGGAGGCGAGGAGGCGTTCCTGTTTTAAGTCTCGCAAGTGTAAAACCTAAATTTAAAAGACTTTTAGAAAGGCCTACTGCAGCTTTATCTCCAGCACGGCCTCCAGAAAAATTTACCTCACCTAAATGAAGCAATCCCTGCATAAAGGTGCCTGCTGATAAAATAACTGTAGATCCGAGGTAAGTCACTCCCTCTTTCGTATGAACTCCACGTACCTTACCCGACTCAACAAAAATATCTTCAGTAGTTCCTTGAATGATCTCAAGATGATTTGTCTCTTCTAAAAGACTCTTCATTGTAAATTGATAGGCTACCTTGTCAGCTTGGGCTCTAGGCGCCCATACAGCAGGTCCTTTCGTCGCATTGAGCATGCGATATTGAATGCCTGTGCGGTCAATCACTTTGCCCATCAAACCACCGAGGGCATCGATTTCTCGCACTATGTGGCCCTTACCAATGCCTCCAATCGCTGGATTACAGCTCATTTTGGCGATAGTATCTAGGTTCATTGTCAATAGGAGAGTAGACGCACCCATACGTGCAGAAGCATAAGCTGCTTCACACCCCGCATGACCACCTCCAATGACTATAACATCATAGTGTTTGGGGTACTGCCACATAACTAGAAATTAAAGATTATTTTTTCTTATGACGATCTCTTCTGCGGCGCTTTTTACGCTTGTGCTTAGAGATTTTCTTACGACGCTTTTTTAAAACTGATGACATTTAGCGTTCTGGCTCCAAAATGAGAGGGTTTGAAAATAAAATATTAATTAATGGCAGTAATTCTAGTCTATTTAAGTGTTAAAAGTAAAGCATAAGTCACTTTTCTCAAAAAGGTTCTTCGTAGGCAGGCTAAAAATAAAGTTTTATATTTATACAGAAGCCTCTTCAGGGGCATAATTAAGAAATTTGACAAACTGCTTTTTGAAAGATAAATTAATATTTCCAATGGATCCATGTCTATTTTTTGCTATGATTAGCTCGGCCATTCCCGGTTTATCCATAGGGTCGTAATAATCTCGTCTTAGCATGAAAATAACAACGTCAGCATCTTGCTCAATACTTCCTGATTCCCTCAGGTCACTCATCATCGGTCTATGACCTGTACGCTCTTCTACTTTACGAGAAAGCTGAGATAGGCAGATCACAGGAATATCTAACTCTCGAGCTAGATTTTTTAATAGGCGAGAAATCTCAGAGATCTCATTTTGTCGACTATCACTATTGCGATTGGAATTGGAACCTGTCAGAAGTTGGAGATAATCGACAATTAAAACTTGAATATTATAGGCTTCTTTCATACGCCGCGCTCTTGCTCTGAGATCTGAAATCTTGATGCCTGGCTGGTCATCAATCACAATAGTATGTTTTTGCAGCTCTTTAACAGTGGAAACGACACTTTGGTATTCTATACCACTGAGCGATCCCGTTTGTAGTTTTTCTGACTCTATCTCAGAGTGTGAGCAAACAAGCCTTTGGAGTAGCTGCTCAGCTGTCATTTCTAAAGAAAAAATACCCACAGGCTTGCCACCTTTCAAGGCGACATTCTCTGCAATATTCATAGCCATAACTGTTTTACCCATGGCTGGACGACCGGCTATAATAATTAAGTTAGAGTTCCCAAGCCCATTGAGGGTGCGATCGAGATCCATAAAGTGCGATGAAAGCCCTTGTATTCCTAAATCTCCTTCAGGTCGATTGATGAACTCTTCTTGTCTTTTTTCAAGCTGCTTTAAATAGGGGAGTTTAGAATCTGAATAGACACCAGAGAGTACATCTTGAATGGTGACCCCAACATTCGTCGTATTCGACTGACTGATTTTAAAAAGCATCTGTTGAGCTTGATCTAAAGAAGAGAAAACATCTTCAGGTTCATTCAAAGCTTCTTTTTCTATTTCTTGAGCAGCTTGCGCCATTCTTCTTAGAACGGCCTTATTTCTAACAATTTCAGCATAATGCTCTATATAAGCCGAAGTACCTGCATACTGAGCGAGTGTTGTTAAATAACTGATTCCGCCCACAGCTTTCAACTTTTCAATCCGCTTGAGCTCTTCTGCTACTAAGTGGACATCTGCTGGTTTATCCGCCTTATAGAGATTTCGCATCACAGAAAAAATATAGCGGTGTTCTGGAAAGTAAAAATCAGAGTCATCTAGGCGATCGACAGCCGTATTTAGGCTATTGATATTGGTTAACATGCAACCTAGAACCATCATTTCAGATTCTTTGGAGTGAGGAGGCGTTTTAGTAAGAGAGGATTGTGACATGCTTTTTTAAACCTATGGAATGAATCGTTATTTCGTTGCCACTTGGGGCTCTGATTTATTTTTATTAAAACCAAAGATAGCATAGATAAGAAGTTTAGTCAAAAAGCAAATCCCAAACCAAATTAATATGTAGATCCATGAATAAACCACATATTTCCAGCCAATTCCCAAAAAGTCCTGAGTTCCCAACCCATAGACAGAAACAAGGGTGCCTACAATTAGAGAGAACCAAGTGGCTACTAAAAACTTTATATTGGGTTTGGGAGACTGCCAAAGCATGCCTTCATTTCTCATGAGGTAAATAGTGAGGTTTCCACCACAAAGGATGGCAAGAAAGGCGAGAGTACGAGAGTGGTAAAAATCAAACTGCCAAATCTTTTCTCCTATCCAATAGAGTCCAAAAGTAGATAGGACTCCAACAAGAGCCAGCCCAATAGAGACTGTAAAGACTTCTTTCATTCTCCAAATGACAGGCTCTGTTTTGACTTCCATATTATCATAAGCAATGCTCATGATAGGAATATCATTTAAAAGAGCGATCAAAATAATCATAATGGCTGTTAAGGGGCGATCGTTAAAGACTATTACGGATAGAAGCAAAAAGAATAAAAGCCTGCATGTTTCACTAATACGATACATCGCGTAGCTTTTCATGCGTCCAAAAACGCGTCTTGATTCCTCAATCGCATTGTAAATAGTGTTTAGTCCAGGCTCAGTCAAAACTAAGTCAGCAGCTGATCTAGCAGCATCTGTCGCACCACTTACAGCTATCCCAATATCTGCTTGTTTGAGGGCAGGGGCATCATTGACTCCATCTCCAGTCATACCCACCACATTTTTATCTTCCTGAAAAGCTTTGATAATTTCAAATTTATGTTCAGGAAAAACTTGAGCAAATCCATCTCCTTTTTTTAGTTCTTCATGAGCCTCTTCAATTTTCCCTTTTTGTTTTAAAACTTCCTCAATAGATATTATATTTGTACCTAGGCAGAGTTGAGAGGCTAGTTGGCGAGCAATCGCTACATTGTCCCCTGTGATCATATGCACGTTGACTTCAAGAGATTTGATTTTATTGATTGTTTCCTTGCAATCATCACGAGGTGGATCAAAGAGAGGAATAAGACCTAAAAATTGCCACTGAGATCCATCGGCGTTACTGCGAGCGACGCCAATAGTTCGAAATCCTTTTTGAGCGAGATCTTCAATGCATTTTTGAACATTATTTCGTAATCCCTCGTCAGGTTGAGCCATGTCTAATAGAATTTGAGGAGCTCCTTTACAAGCATGGAAAGATTGGCCATCTTTTCCTTTGATAATGGATTCAGAAGACTTTTTAACAGGGTCAAAAGGAAGGAATTTCTCAACGGTATACTCTTTCAAGGCTTCTTTATTTTGAAGTCCTGAGATAATTGTTTTGTCAATTACATCATCGCCTTCCTGGACACTTGCTAAAGAAGCAATAAATAAAACTTCCTGAGCATCTTGAGCTCCATGAGTTTGAATATCGCCTAAGGAAAGCTCATTCTTTGTTAAAGTGCCAGTTTTATCACTGCAAAGCTCATTCATATTAGCCAGCTCTTCAATGGCAATAAGTTTGGATACGATGGCCTTCATTTGCGCTAACTTATGAGCTCCAACGGCTAAGGTGACCGAAAGAACTGCTGGAAGAGCTACAGGTATTCCAGCAATGATAATAACAAGAACAAAAATAATTATTTGCCCGAAGGTGTCTTGCGCGGAGTGGCCTTGATGAATGCGGTAGAGAAGAACACCAAATATAATCGCACAAATAACCAATGTTGTATAAATCAAGAAGCGTCCAATTTTTAGAATGGCTTCTTGAAAGTGAGACACGGTCTTTGCTGAATCCACGAGTTTTGCTGTTTTACCAATAAAGGTATTCATTCCAGTTCCTGTAACAAGCCCCGTCATTTCTCCCTTCTTAGCAATTGTTCCTGAAAAAGCAACATCTCCCAATTTTTTATCTACAGGGAGAGATTCTCCTGTAAGAGAGGCTTGATCTACCGATAGATACTCTCCAGATATAAGTTTGATATCAGCAGGTATAATATTACCCAGCTTTACACTAATAATATCTCCAGGGACCAAATCCTTAGCCTCAACTTCCTGCCATTTACTATCTCGAAGCACTCGAGATTTTAAAGCGAGCTTTTCTTTAAGAGCTGCTATGGCATTGCCTGCTTTTGACTCTTGAATAAACCCTAGAAGAGCATTAATGAGTAAAAGTGCGAGTATAATAAAAAAATCAGGCCATCTTTTCAAAAGAGCTGAAAGAACGATCGCAATTTCAATCATCCAAGGAATAGGGCCCCAAAAAAAAGCAAAGAGCATCGTCCATTTACTTTTTTTCTTCTCCTGGATTTGATTAGGCCCGTTTTTAGACAGTCTCTCTTGAGCATCAGTTTGACTCAAACCAGTTTCAATTTTGACATTAAATTTTTGAAGGGCATCCTCGTTTGATAGATTTTGATATTCACTCTGTGTTTCACTCATAAAAACAACCTTGAATTTAGGACAAAAATCTTTATGTAGGGGAGACAGAGTTATTCGTCAATGAGTGTTCAAAGGTTGTTGCGTAACAAAAAGCTTAGAAATAGCTCTTCATTGAATAATTTATTTGATAGGCCAAAAATAGATTGCTATTCTAAATCCGATATAATTCTTGTCAAAAACTCTCTAGGAAGTTTATCCTCTACCCTCAATATCAATGGAAAGATGGCTGAGTGGCCGAAGGCACATCCCTGCTAAGGATGCGTACTCGCAAGGGTACCGAGGGTTCGAATCCCTCTCTTTCCGTTTTCTCTAAGTCTGTTATTACCAGTACCTATTTAGATTTTTTTTAAACTAGAACTCTCTCTTTTACTTCAGTTTCATGAAAATTGAACATCGAGCGTTAAATTTTCATGGAATTTGTGTTTGCTCTAATTTAATTTATTAAATATAATGAAAATTAAACATTGAACGTTAAATTTTCATGAAATATGACTTATAAACACAGAGAACAAGCTATCAACAGGATACACTTTTCATTTAAAGTGTGCCCTGTGGTTGCTTTACTGGGTCCACGGCAGTGTGGGAAAACCAATCTTGCTCGTGTTTTTAGTCAAAGTTATAAAGATGTAAATCAAAAGGTTCACTATTTTGATTTAGAAGATCCAGAGGACTATGCTTTATTTGAGAATCCCAAACTTTTATTAGCTTCTTTAGAAGGCCTTATAATTATTGATGAGATTCAAAAAGTTCCTGAAATTTTTCAACTCATACGTGTACTCGTAGATGATCCGCAAAGTAAAAAAGAATTTCTTATTTTGGGGAGTGCTTCAAGGGATTTAATTAGACAGAGATCTGAGTCTTTAGCTGGCCGAATTATCCATATTGAGTTAACTCCATTCTCTTATGGAGAAGTGCATGAACTGAATCAGTTATGGATCCGGGGAGGATTTCCAAAGTCTTATTTAGCTTTAGATAAAAAAATGAGTGGGCTTTGGAGAAAGGAATACATATCTACTTTTTTGGAGCGAGATATACCTAGTCTAGGCTTTGATATCCCAGCTCAGTCACTAAGGCGATTTTGGATGATGTTAACAGCTTATCACGGAAATATTTTTAATGCTTCAGAAATGGGGAGATCATTAGGTATTTCGGGTCCTACTATTCGTCGATATATCGACTTGTTGAGTGGAACCTTTATGATTAGGCAACTCCAACCTTGGTTTGAAAATATTTCAAAAAGACAGGTCAAATCTCCTAAAATTTATTTTCGAGACAGCGGTATTTTTCATTCTTTACTGGGAATTTATAAAGAAGAAGAAATACGTAGACATCCGAAACTGGGCGCTTCTTGGGAGGGTTTTGCAATGGAGGCGATTATAAGAAGTCATCAAGCGAATCCAGAGGAATGTTTTTTTTGGGCAGTTCATGAACAGGCTGAAATAGATCTATTGCTATTTGTAGATGGAAAAAGGTTTGGTTTTGAGTTTAAATGGGCAGATTCCCCAAGGCTTACAAAGTCCCTAAAAATAGCTCATGAATCGCTAAATCTTGATAAAAGTACGATTATTTATCCTGGAAAAAAAAGCTATCCACTACAAGAAGACATTTTAGTTATTGGTTTAGAAGCCTATTTGAAAGAAAAAAATGCCGAATCTACCTAGATTCAGGGATTTTCTTTGAAGGTAAACCATTAGCAAAATTAACTTCAAAGTCATAAAATTGATCAAAGTTATTGTCTTCTATATGGTGATCTACCACAAGAAATAAACAGTTTGGAAGATATTTTTTGAGAGCCTTTTGGCACTTGATGAGAGAGTTTTGATCCAGGCCTGTAAACGTTTCATCCATAATAAGTAAATCAGGCTGAGCTAATATAGCTTGAATAATTCCAATTTTTTTGCACTGCCCACCACTGAGTTGGACCTCCTCACTATCCAATTTTGCAGCCAACGTAGATTCGTTGTCAGAGGACTCCGTAAAGGGGTTTTTAACTGCTTGAATAAATCTACTACTATCCATTAATTTATATACAAATGAATAGATATATTAGAATAGGAAAAGCATCAGAGATCTTAGGTGTTACACCACAAACGCTTCGTCGTTGGGAACAAAAGAAAACGTTGCTTCCTGATAAGATTGGACTGGGCGGTACTCGTTATTATTTGAAAGAAAAAAATGCCGAATCTACCTAGATTCAGGGATTTTCTTTGAAGGTAAACCATTAGCAAAATTAACTTCAAAGTCATAAAATTGATCAAAGTTATTGTCTTCTATATGG
>JAJACV010000019.1 GCA_022601335.1 Chlamydiota bacterium
AAGTTTATCTTTCAAATAATAACGAGTACCACCCAGCCCAATCTTATCAGGAAGCAACGTTTTCTTTTGTTCCCAACGACGAAGCGTTTGCGGCGTAACACCTAAGATCTCTGATGCTTTTCCTATTCTAATATATCTATTCATTTGTATATATATTAATAGATAGTAGTAGATTTATTCAAGCAGTTAAAAACCCCTGGTGTTTAGGGGAACTATTCTATCTATTTTGAGTAAATTAAAGCAATCGTTAATAGGAAAGTCTCGTAGTTTAGGCTCCTCTAAGCCTCATGGGCTTTGTTAACCTGAGAGTCATAAGATAAGTATTTTTCCAAAGGAAGGATTTTAATGCCTTTATGTAAGTCCTCCTTTCCTTGATAAATTAAATAAGAGGAATCTTCTTCTTTTGCGTACATCTTCAAGTGTCTTAGCATAGATGGTTTGATAGAAGAGGATTTTTTAATTTCAATCCATTCTTGCTTGTTTTTTCGATCTACAATGAGGTCTATTTCTGCCTGATCTTGAGTCCTAAAGTAGTAAAGCTGCGCATCTGTTGCCAAGTGCAGCTCTCTTTTATAAATTTCACTTATAACATAATTTTCAAAAAGAGGACCCGCTAAGGGGCCTTTGTCATACTGATTAAATGTTTCAATTCCTGTTAGGTAGCTTACAAGTCCTGTATCGTAGAAATAAATTTTAGGGCTTTTTATAATTCGCTTCCCCATATTATTGAAGTAAGGAGGAACTAGAAAGAGAATGTAGCTGGCTTCTAATATAGAGAGCCATCTCTTTATCGTAGGAACTGAAACGCCAATATTACGAGCGTAGTGGGTCATATCCAAAACTTGAGACACCTGAGCTGCCAAAAGTTGTACAAACCTTCTAAAATCTCGAATATCTCCGATATTTGCTAAAGCTCTTAGGTCTTTTTGTAGGTAGGTGTTCACATATGATGAATACCAAAGAGATGACTCTAAATAATCCCTTAAAACAAGTTCCGGATAAGAACCTTTAAAAATAGACTCTTCGACAAGCGATTTAGGCATTTCGTGATATTGAAAGGGGAGGAGCGAAATAAGCCCTATTCTTCCAGCTAGTGACTCAGATGCAGACTTTAAAAATGCAAATTGAGTCGAACCGGTTAATACAAAATTTCCATAAGAGGACCTGTTTTTGTCTACTAGCAGCTTGATGGCTTGAAAAAGCTTGGGTACTCTTTGTACTTCATCAAAGATCACTTTTTTTGAGTATTTCTCTAAAAAGGATGCAGGATCATCCTCAAAGAATTGAATATTCTTTTCATCATCAAAAGTTACGTACTGAAAGTCCTTCAAAAGGTGAATTAGAAGAGTTGATTTCCCAGACTGTCTTGGCCCCGTGATCCCTACTACTGGAAAAGCATTCAAAAATCTTTTTACTGTTTGTTCGATACATCTAGGTCTATAGATCATTTTTTATATTTCCTGTAATTTTAACATCCAATATTAATTTTACAGGAATTAGCAATAATTTAATATATATTTCATGCAATTTTAATATCTAATATTAAAATTGCAGGAAATAGTATTAATTTGTTTATAGCTAGGTAGTTACAATTCTAGGTTAATCAGAGAAATATACTTGGATTTCTGTTATACTCTTTGATCAAAAATTAGGAAAAGATATGTCGCAACAAAACTCTGAAAATCTGTGGTATAAAGAGGGACTAAGTTTTAGTTGTACGGGCTGTGGAAAATGCTGCTCTGGATGCCCGGGCTATGTTTGGGTAGATGAAAAAGAGATTGAAACGCTTGCAAAAGAGTTAAATTTATCTATTAAGGAATTTAAAGTGAAGTACGTGCGCCAAGTAGGCAATCGTCAATCTTTAAAAGAGCTTCCCGGAAGAGATTACAGCTGTGTCTTTTTAAAGGGGAAAGAGTGCTCTGTTTATGAAGCCAGGCCTAAACAATGCAAAACATATCCATTTTGGCCACACCTTCTCAAATCTAAGGAAAATTGGCAATCAGAGGCTAAGTCTTGTGAAGGGATTTCAGATGACAAACCTCTGGTTTCTTTAAAAGAGATTAAAGAGAAGCTTAATTCTTAAGAATGTCTCAGAGCTTGTGTAATAATTTCAGAAAGTTCCAAAGTTTCAGGTTGTGCATTCACTACTTTTTCTACAGCGTTTTGAGCACTAGCCTGAGAGAAGCCTAAATTCATAAGTGCTTGTAGAGCATCTTGAAAATTTTGATGAGAAGAGCTTGACGATATTTCTGAACTTGTAATAGGCATTTTATTCAGTTTATCTCGGATATCAAAAACAAGTC
Organism: Chlamydiota bacterium; assembly: GCA_022601335.1. Lineage (GTDB taxonomy): Bacteria > Chlamydiota > Chlamydiia > Chlamydiales > JAAZZY01 > JAJACV01. The sequence goes on from JAJACV010000019.1 coordinate 2,304, forward strand.
GCTCTGCTGTTTTTTTACCGATTCCAGGAACGGTAGCAATAAGATTTATATTTTGTTCTAAAACAGCTTGTTTTAAAGATTGGGGAGTAAATTTACTCAGAAGACAAAGAGCTGTTTTAGGCCCAATTCCAGAAATACCAATTAAAGTTTCGAAGAGATCTCTTGAATCTGAGTCAGGAAAACCATACAGCGAATGAGACGTTTCACGAATGACTAGAGAGGTGTATAGAGTACAAGTTTCATTGGGAAGATTATTGATTACATTGAGGGGAACAAAAGCCTTATATCCGACGCCCTGGACATCTAAAATAATATAGCTCAGGTTATTTTCTACAACGTGTCCTTTTAGAAAAGCATACATAGTCGCTTTATCTCCTTAAAATATTTTGAAAGTTAGTGTTCATGTGAAAAGCATGGGCGTGGCAAATTGCAAGAGCAAGTGCATCAGAGGCATCTTCATCTAGCTTTTTTTGTTTATCTAAATTCAACAGTATTTGAACCATTTTTTGCACCTGCAGCTTGGTAGCATGCCCTTTTCCAACCACAGCCTTTTTTACAAGACAAGGAGCATACTCATGTACGGAGATATTATTTTTAGCAGCAGCGATTAAACAAGCTCCTCTTGCCATTCCAAGTTTTATAGCACTTTGTACATTTTTATGGACAAATTGGGTTTCAACCGATACAAACTTAGGCTGATACTTAATGATAAGTTGATCTAAAGAGGTAAAAATAAAGTAATATTTTTTTTCTAAAGGGTCTTTTGGTGAAGGTTTAATAGTTCCAAAGTCAAGGGCTATAGATCGATTGTTTTCATGTTGAATAACCGCAAATCCAGTGGCTCTTGTCCCAGGGTCCACACCAAGTATGATCATAAAATTAAAAATATATTTAAAGGTTGCTAAAGCCGCTGTTATTTCTTCTTTAGTGAAAAAAGTCAATTTAGCTTAAAGTAGTTGCCAAATCAAGAAAGTTTCAACCATTTTGAAGATAAAAACGCCAAAAAATATCGTTATTAGGATGCCTAACTGGATTGGAGATGCTGTTATGGCCTCTCCTATCATTGCTATTGTTAAATCACAATGGCCTGGTGCGAAAATAACAATTATGGCTCAGGGCGCTATTTGTTCTCTTTTTCAAAATGATCAACATGTAAGCAGTTTTTTTACTCTCGATAAGAGTCAGTCACAAAAAGAGCAGGTAGCTGAATTGAAAAATCATCAATTTGATTTTGCATTTATCCTGACCCATTCCTTCTCGTCTGCGTGGCTTATTTTTCGAGCTAAAATTCCTTATCGAATGGGGTATGCTAAAGATTTCAGAAAATGGTTGCTTACAGATTCTTTGCCGTATCCGAGAAGTAAAACGAGTGAGCATATGATAGCGACTTATCAAAAGCTTTTTCAGGGTTTTGGAATAAAAGAAAGACAAGAGCCTCGTCTTTATCTATCAGAATATGAAAAAAAAGGGGCAAAAACTTTTTTAGAAAAATGTGAAATCTTTTCAGACCACATTTTAATAGGCATAAACCCATCAGCTGCTTTTGGATCTAGTAAATGTTGGCTAGAAGAGCGATATAGAGAAGTGGCTAAATTGCTGCTTGAAGACCCAAAATTTATTCTTTTGTTTTTTGGAGATTCTAAAAGTGAAGAAAAAATAAATAGAATTTCAATGGATTTAGGGCCACGAGTGTTTAATCTTTCTGGAAGCACGACCTTAAGACAATTAATGGCTCTTGTTAATGAATGTGATTTATTTTTGACGAATGATAGTGGCCCTATGCATGTAGCATGTGCCCTTAAAACGCGTGTACTTGCTCTATTTGGCTCCACAAGTCCAGAAGCAACAGGACCGTATAACCAATCCAGAATTATTAGAAAGGAAGTGAATTGTTCACCTTGTTTTAAGCGAGAGTGTCCCATTGACTTTCGGTGTATGAAATCGATTACAGTTGAGGAAGTATACCAGACTATTTTAGATGAACTTAAAGCTTCAAAAATTCTCTTATGACAAAACCAAAACTGACTTTTATAGGAAGACAATATCACAGTAAGACGAAAAGTGATCAAATGATTCTGGATATTCTTGAAAAGCAATTTTCAATTAATCTAATCAGGCGTGAGCAATACACGGATACAGAACTCGTAGCACGCATTAATTCTTTTCACCCAGAGGTGGTTTTTTTTTGGTGCCTCCCTCCCTCAACCACCAAGCATTTGTGGAAAATAAAATGCAAAAATGTAGTGTGGGCACCTATGTGGGATGGGTTTAAGCCTTTAAAGTTTAGAAAAAGAATGCTTTTGACTTCCTCAAAACTGAAGGTGCTTTGCTTTAGCAAAGCTCTGTACAACTATTTTTTAACTACAAAAATGCCCTGCCAGTATTGGCAGTGCGCTTTGAAGCCTTCATTTGAATCTTTTAAGTCAAAGCCTCCCTACACGCTTTTCTTATGGCAAAGAGAATCTCAAATAAATTTAGAAAATATCATTAAATTTATTGGAATAGAAAACATTGGAAAAGTAATTTACAAAAGTGAAATAGGGAATCAATTGAAACAGAGTTATCCTTTTGAAATAGAGCTTTTGAGTGACTGGTTAACGACAGAGGATTATCGTCAAAAAATACAAGAGTCCGATTTTTATATTGCCCCAAGAACGGCCGAAGGAATTGGATTTAGCTTTTTAGAGGCCATGAGTTATGGTAAAGTTATTTTGGCCTATAATGAATCAACGATGAATGAATATCTGATAGATGGTGAAAATGGTTATTTGTTTGATGAGAGTTTTCAAATGAAAACGCTTTTAAAGTCGCCACTTGCATTATCTGAAAAGATGAAGGAGCATGCAAACCATGCTTACTTAAACTGGGAAGAGACAAAATCACAGATAGTTCCCTTTTTTTTAAAGCGTTATTAACGGATGTGCATATGCAAGTATTAATATTAGCAGGAGGATTGGGCACACGGCTAAAGAGTGTTGTACAGAATCTTCCCAAGCCTATGGCACCAGTGCAAAATAGACCTTTCCTCGAATACCTGCTTGATTTTTGGATAGACCAAAAGGCAACTGCTTTTTATTTGTCTACTTGCCACTTAGCTGAAAAAATAGAGAGTCATTTCTCAAAGAGCTATAGAGGTTGCTCTATTGAGCAAATTAAGGAACCCGAGCCTCTAGGAACAGGAGGGGGGCTGCTTTATGCTCTAAATAAAATAGGGTTAAATGAAGACATTGTAGTGGTTAATGGCGATACTTTTTTTGAGATAGATTTTGAAAGAATGAAAGCCTTTCATAAGGAAAAAAAGGCTCGTTTGACTATGGGGTTAAGAGAGGTGCAATTGAATAATCGCTATAGTGGAATAGAGTTAGACGATACTCAAAAAGTGTGTATGCTGGCTCAAAGAAAAACAGACTCCAAGCATCTTCTTATTAATGCTGGAGTCTATATCCTCAATCCCCGTTGGCTATTAGAGCAAGGGTTTCAAGTAGGTGGAAAATATTCTTTAGAAGATGAGTTGTTTCCGCTGCTCATTAAAAAAGAAGCTGTTTATGGTTTTGTATCAAAGGGAAAGTTTATAGATATTGGCATTCCTGAAGATTATGAAAAAGCACAGCAGTTTTTTAAATGATGATTACAAGTATAAAAAATCCCAAGCGTATTCTTATTACAAGTCCACATAATTTGGGAGATTTTGTAGCAAAAATCCCCTTTATTCGTCTTTTAAAACAGCAAAGTCCTGCGACTGAAATTATCTTACTTGTAAGGGAATATATTTTCCCCTTGGTAGCTTGTATTCAAGAAGTAGACAGAGTCCTCGATTTCGAATGTTTTTTTAGTCGCGATGAAGAAGTAATTATTCAAGATTTAAAAGAAATGAGAGTCGATACATGCATTCACATTTTATCTATAAACCACTCTCTTGGACCCGATGTCATCCAATTAGCAAAGAAAGCAAATATTCCTAATCGCATAGGGAATGTTCGTAAATCTCATTGGGTCTTATTTAGGAAAAAAAACTTTGGAATAACTCACAATTTACGCTCCAAACGAATTTTACCTGATCTACATGAATTTGAATGGAATTTACTTCCTTTAAAGTTTTTTGGAATAAAAGTTGATTTTGAAAAAGTGAATTTTCCACGTTTTTTAAAGACAACTCTACTTTCAGGAGAAAAAAATAAATATTTGAAAGATGAAAAGTTTAATTTAATTGTTCACGCAGGCTCTCATGGAAATGCAAAAGAGTGGCCTCAAAAACATTTTAATAAACTGCTTGAAGAGCTTGGAGGAAGGTTTCATATTATTTTGACAGGCTCGCTTGAAGAGAAATACCGTATTCCATTGCATGTAGCGAATGAGAAGATCACAGATCTCAGAGGATCACTATCATTAAGAGAGTTGATTTCACTCATTAGTGAAGCTGATGGGCTTTTAGCTGCAAGCACAGGACCTATTCACATAGCATCTCTTTTTGCAACGCACACATTAGCTCTTTTTCCTAAGCAAAAAATAATGGGGCCTGAAGTATGGGCACCTAAAGGAGAAAACTCTGATTTTATCCAAAGTCAGCTCGTATGCTCTTCGTGTCAAAAAAAATTGACTGATTTTAATCGTAAGCTTTGTCAATGTATGGAAGGCATTACTGTAGAGTCGGTAAAAAAGCATATTGAAAATTGGGCAGCACATGAAAATTTTGTATGACAGTAGCGTTTTGATTTCCGCTCTTTTGAAAGAAAGTGCCATTCATAAAACAGGTATTTTTCGTTATGTGGAAAATTTGGCACTTGGCCTGCAGAAAAAACAGGGTATTTCACTTAACTTTTATTCTTCATTAAACTCAGAACAACATAAGTTGTGGCAGCAAACTCTTCTAAACCTTGCCCATTTAAAAAAGATTCCTACAGTCAATATTTATCATCCGTTTAAAGCTAAACTGCAAACCGTTTCGGACCAGCTTTCAAATACGTCTTCTTGGAAAAAAGTTTTTTTAAAAGGATATAGAGAAAGTTTACGTCTTTTACTTAATCGATCACAATTTGAACAGCAACAATTTGATGACTTTGATCTTTTTTATTCACCTTATCACCCTGTTCCCAAGCCAATTAGGGACAAAAAGAACTTAATAAGTTTTACTACTATTCATGATTTGATTCCCATAAAGTTTCCAAAGTTTTTCAAAGTAAATAAGAGGGATTTTTTCGATCGTATTCTTAAAAATCCAAAGCCTTGGAACTATTATTTTGCCCTCTCAGAGTCTACTAAAGCGGATATGTGCCATTACTATTCTATTCCTCCCGAAAAAATTTTCATTGTTCATTCAGCGCCCTCTTCAAATCTTTTTTTTCCTGTTAATGACGCCTTAATACTTAAATCTGTTCAAGAGAAATATCATATCAAAGCGCCGTATTTGCTCAGTCTAGCTACTTTTGAGCCTAGAAAAAATATTTACTTTCTTGTTGAATCATTTATCAAATTGATTGAAGAGCAGCCCCATTTAGAATTAACCCTTGTTTTAGCAGGAACAAAGGGGTGGGGCTTTGAGAGCCTTTTAGATAAAATAAAAAAGTATCCTAAACGCATTAAGCTTACAGGTTTTGTTGCTGATGAAGATTTAGCAGCGTTATATAGCGGAGCCATGGCTTTTGTTTACCCCTCTCTCTATGAGGGTTTTGGCTTGCCTCCGCTGGAAGCTATGAATTGTGGAACTCCTGTAATTGTTTCAGATAGATCCTCTTTGCCTGAAGTTGTAGGAAATGCAGGCTTATATATAGACCCAACTAGCCGTGATGACTTGTGTGAAAGAGTGTTGAAAATCTATGGAGATTCGGAGCTTAGGACTGAGCTTTCAGAAAAATCATTGATCCAAGCTAAAAAATTTAGTTGGGAGAATAATACGCAAGCGGCACACTCCGCTTTTCAATCCATTTTCTAAACTATAAAGGCTTAAATGAATCTGTCATTTCACTTCGGAGGAGGTATTACAGTTATGTTCTAACTTTTTAAGGTTAGTTCGTCTGTTGGTTGATCTGTGCTACACCTTCAAAATAGTTGTCAAAAACTTTATTAATGAGGGTCTCTGAGATTCTTCCAGAAGCTTGCTGATTTTTTTTCAAGAAACACTTATTTATAAGTTTATAAATAGTTCTTCCTGTCTCTCCTTTAAGCCTTGCATTCAATTTGTCTAGGTACTCTGGAGTAAAAACAGCTTTGTCTGCTTCAGAATTGAAAAATTGATTGATGTACATATTTAAAATAGCGAGACGCTCTTCAGTGTCTGGAGGACCCATATAAATCTTTTCACCAAATCGACTGTGAACTGCTGGATCTAAGTCATCAAGTCTATTCGTAGCAGCAATAATAAGTACTTTATTAGAAGGGGTCCCTGTTTGATTTAAAAAGGAGTTCAGAATTTCAACACGAGGGATATCTAGTTCATTACGGTTTGTTGCAAATCCATCAAATTCATCGATAAAAAGAACGGTTGGTTTGCTCGAAGCTTCAATGCGTCCAAAGACTTTGTTAAGTTCTTCTACGGGAGGTGATTTAGTGCCAATAAATTTAGCAAGATCGCCTCCTGAAATTTCCATAAAGTTCATACCGCTATTTTCAGAAATGTATTGAGCTGTCATTGTTTTTCCGGTTCCTGGAGGACCAAATAAAATGACATTTTCATAAGTCCCTTCATGCTTTTGAACATTTACTAAGGAAGCTGAAATATCACGAATTTGCTCTCTAATTGATTCAGAAAAAATAGGTTTTTGAATTTTAGTAGCTTCTTTTGAGCCATAAATCAATGAAGATAACCATCGAAGGGGTGTCGTAGAATAATTGTATAGGGTAGCTTGCCAGTCATCGAATTTAAATTTTTTAGAAAGAGTAGGCTTGCCCATTGTATGAGTGATATACTCTTTGATATAGTGAAGAGCAAAGTTATTAATAGCATAGCCCATATAAAATACAAGGAAAGTTCTTCCAACAACAGAAACTGCTTTAGATCCATTATTACCAAGAGTTTCTCCAATCTCTTCTAGCCCTTTATCAAACTCCTCAGTATTGAATGCAGGCATTGTGATATTTCCAAAATTTGTTTCTCCAACGTAATTATCTTTCGTCGAAAACCCAGGAATCGTGAAGTTAGGAATATAGGGAACCATAAATTGGGATAGGTAAGCCGAAGAAGTTAGCCAAGCTACTGTTCTTATTGACCCCAAACCTCCTTCAAAAAGTGTGCTTCCTATTTTTGCTGCTGTATTGGCATTAAAGATATAGGCTGCAGCTGAAGCAGAATAAGTAAGTAGATTATCAAGATCCATCTATTTGTTCTCCCAAAAAAAGTTCGATTTATGAGTGTAACTATAATATCATAATATTAAGATGGTTTAAAGAAGCATTGCCTAAATTTTATAAAGGAAACGCAGCGTGAGTCCATCAAGAATTTCTTTTAATAAATCTTTTCCAGATAGTCCAAGTATGGAGATGACTTCATATACAATTAAGAAGTATCCTAAAAATTCTTCATCCTTAGTCGGTCTAAACTTTCAAATGAGCCGAGTCCCTGTTACTTTACTAGATGCGGCTCAAGCAGTTCAGGGAGCTTTATTAGTAAATAAACGCATCAATCTATATCAAAGAATAGATTCAGGAAGGTGGATTTTTCAAGTAATGAAAGAGGTACCTGAACAATATAAAGAAAGGGTGGGTGATCAGTACTTATCCTACTTGTTTCAGGACACTTATGAATTAAAAGGTGCGGAGAGGTTTATAGAGGATGTGACGGTTCCTCTCATACAAAAAGGACATCATATTTATAAAAAAGTTTATGAAGAGTCTGTTTCACTGACAAGCAAGAAGTATTTGTTTACAAAAGTAACCACTCTCCTGTTGCAACAGGAGGATTTTAGAGAACAGGCTCAAGCTCTTTCAATGGAAGAAATTAATTAGTTAATAGTTAGCATGTTACGCTTGTTTTGTCAAATCGTCCACGAAGTGGTTGATATTACACCACTGGATGGTGTAATATCAACATATGTACTATAAAAGGTTTATAACAGAGAAAGTTGAAGAAGCTCTAAAGAACACGCCGGTTGTTTTTATTAATGGGCCGAGACAGGTGGGTAAAAGTACTTTAGTTCAAACTGAGATGCACAGGAAGTACTTTACACTTGATGATCTGAGTGTGTTAGACGTATTGAAACAGGACCCTTTTGCTTTTTTGGGCGAACCAAATGCTTTGTACACAGTTGATGAGGTGCAGAGATTACCCGATCTATTCTTAACATTAAAATTTTTGATAGATAAAGAGAGAATTCCAGGTAAATTTATACTAACGGGTTCTGCAAATGTCATGTTATTGCCAAAAGTAGCGGACTCTTTAGCGGGCCGAATGGAGATTTTTCATTTGTATCCCTTAGCCGTCAATGAAATTAATCAGACGCGATCGAATTTTTTTGAACAAATGCTCGCTTCTAACCCTCAATTTACTCCAAATGCTACCATAGATATCCTTCATTTTATTCTGTTGGGAGGTTATCCTGAAATTCTTCAAAGAAAAACTGATAGAAGATCTGCGTGGTTTGAATCTTATATTACAGCCATTTTACAGAGAGATATACGAGAAATCTCCAATATAGAGCAGCTGTCAAAAGTACCTCAGCTTTTGAAGCTTTTAGCTGCTAGAGTATCCTCACTATTAAATATGGATGAAATTTCTCGTTCTTTAGGTATCCCAACAACAACATTAAAGAGGTATTATACTCTTTTAGAAACTTTATTTCTCGTAAACAGGCTTCCTGCATTTTCAGATAATTTGGGAAAAAGAGTCGTAAAAAGCTCAAAGTTATATTTTTATGATTCAGGACTTTTATGTTATTTATTGGGATTAAATCGAGAAATTCTTGAAGAAGATCCGCATTTATTTGGGCATATATTTGAAAATTTTGTTATTCAAGAGCTTTTAAAAATGTCGACATGGTGCAAAGATAGAGTTAAGCTGTATTATTACCGAGACCAATCAAAAGTAGAAGTGGATTTGATTATTGAAATGAACAACAGAGATCTCATTGCAATTGAGATTAAGTCTAAGAAAAAAGTGGTTTATGCAGACGCAAAGGGAATTGAAAAATTTAAGTCACACCCAAGGTTCAAAAGGGGATTTGTTTTGTACTTAGGCAATGAAATCATTCCATTAAGTTCAAAAATTGATGCGGTTCCTATTTCTTGCCTCTTTCCAGACAAGTAATTGTACATTTCTTTGATTTAACCAGCCGAGATATAAGTCAATAATGATAAATTAAACTGGTTGTAAATTCTTACTGAATACCTATTGCTGTTAATGATTTTCTCACGGAGTTTGGACTAAAATCTCCTTCTTTATTTTTTAGTGGGCAAAAGATTTTTTCTCTCTGGTAACTTATTACAGTGGATTTAGTGGAATAAGGGAAAATGTCAAAGAGGTAGGCTTCAAATTTCCAGCAGTTTGGTTTAAGAGGTTGAATCACTTTCTGAACTTCAAAATCAAATCTAAGTGCTTTTCTGGGAACTTTATGTAAAGGAAGCTCCAAAGACGCGCATTGATTTGCAAAAGCTGATGTAAGAGCAAATAACCCTAAGTTAGCAGCGGGTTCTTCATTAAAGTGAGCTGTATTGGGAATTTCATGATATTCTATGACAATGGGCTTCTTGTGTTGAGAAACAATAATACCCACTTTTTCTTTTGGAGAAAGACGCGGACAAGTTTTCATCGATAGATCAGCTTGCGAAGTTATTAATTCACCGAAAAGCTCAAAGTCGTAAGGATCCGCAAGAGGATTATCTACAAGAACAAGGTTGAGGTATTCAATACCTCGATCTGTCCATTCTTTGAGAAGACCTTGCTTCTTAAATTCTTTGAAAAGATTTCCATTTCCATCAGGACCTTGGGCTATTTGCTTTTTTTCATTTAAAAAAAGGTGGCCTTCAAAATCTAAAAGAGGGATTTGAGATTGAACAAAAAATGAGATCTGACTCTCTTTAAGACCAAAGTATTGATGTTGAGCAAAAAATCGTCTTGTTAAAGAGTCATTGCTAGGGGAGGTCATGATGGCAAGAGGTAGGTCATAATTTGCCTTCTCGCTGGCTTGTTTGACTCTTTCACAGAAGATTTGAAAAAGACTTTTATGGAAAACAGGGGTAATTGGAAAGGTGCCTTTAGGTCCTGCATGACCGAGTCTTGAACCTTGACCTCCAGCTATAAGTATGGCACCACATTTTCCACTAGATGCCGCCTTCAAACCTAATTGACATTTCTCTTCTGATCCAGAAGGTGTCAAAGATTTATAAGATTTGATATCAGGAATTATAGGGGGCTCTTGTGAAAAACAAGCTTTTTGCTTTAGAAAATACTTCACCTCAATAGATAAAATATTCTGAATCAACGTTTCTTGCTCTGTTTTTAATAGAGGTGAAAATAACTCGAGAAGAGTCGTTTCAGAAATTTGTTTGAGCTTCTTTTGAGCTTTTAAATAATTTGTTAAACTATTATCATCCATAAAATTAACTATTTTAATCCTCGATTAACTATTTAAAAGCATTAATTATTCAATCTGTGAAAATTATCTACCCTTATAATGAAGTTCTTCCTCGCAAAAAAGCACATGATGCATACATTATGCGTGCTTGTGTGTCGATGGCATCTGCAGGTCATGAGGTCACTCTTCTTTGTGGTAAAGGATCTCTTGAGACTCAAAAACTATTTCAGTTTTATAATATCTGCCCGAACTCCACATTAAAAATCATTCAGTTGCCCATTTTAAGAAGAAATAATGCACTGAAAATTCAATGTAACTTTCTTTTTTTTTGGCAAGCTCAGCGATTTATTAAAAAATCCAAACCTGACTTTGTAATCTCTTCTGTTTTAAAGCAAGCTGACTTTCATTTAAAGAGAAGAGTTAAAAACTGTCACTATATTTATGAAGTGCATCAACTTGCTTGGTATCCTACTTTCAAAGAAAATGTTGACTATAGGAAAGTGAAGAAAGAGAAGGAGATGCTTGAGCGCTGCGATTTAATCACTGTAACAACAGATGCTTTGAAGCGTATTTTAGAAAACGATCCGTATCGGCTAGACGTTCCTATCCAAAAAGTGCCGCTAGCTTGTGATTTTGATAGTTTGAAATCTCAAAGATCCACACCTTCTTTATTAAACCTTTTTTATGTAGGTCAACTTTATGAATCACAGGGTCTGCAGAGGCTTTTGAAGGCTCTTAAAGGCGCAGAGGGAATTGAGTTGACTGTGGTTGGGGGTAAACCCTCTGACGTGCAAAAGTATAAAAACTATTGTCAAGAATTAGGCTTAGGTAAAAAAGTGATTTTTATGGGATTTTATCCAACTGAAAAATTACCAAAAATTTTGGAAAAGGCAGATGCCTTTATCACCACTTTTGATAACAGTGAAAGAATGCCCTATGTAGCTCACACAAAACTTCACGAGTATCAAGCGTGGAAGAAACCTATTATTGCTCCAAATTTGGAAGTGGTTCGCGATCACCTTGATCAAGGTGCTTTATTGTATGAAGTTCACTCAGAAGATAGCCTTAAACAAGCCCTTTTGCACATTCAAAATGAAAGCGTTTATAAAAATTTATTAGAAGAAGCTTTGCAAACGGTCCCGTTTACATGGAAAAAAAGAGGATTTTTATTTAATAAGCTATTAAATAAAGTGAACAAAGCTAAAGTGTGAAATCGATATTACCGATGGGAAATGAAAATGAAAAGAGTTGGATATTTAGGATCTGGAGCTTGGGGAGTTTGCCTTGCAGACCTTTTAGCAAAGAAAGGGCATCATGTGAAAGTCTGGTGCAGAAATGCAGACCTGGCTAAAACCCTTAATGAAACGAGGCAGCATCCTAATCTCAAAGACTATCGTATTCATAAGAGTCTTCACTTTACTCCTGACCTTGCGGAAGTTCTAGAAGATATTGATTTTCTTATAGAAAGTGTGACCTCTTCTGGTGTTAGGAAAGTTTTTGAACAAGTCAAAGACCTTGTCCCTTCTTTAAATTGCCCTATTGTAATGACTTCAAAAGGTATTGAGCAAGACTCTGGATTTTTGCTTTTAGATGTTGCATTAGATGTTTTAGGAAAAGATTATAGCAACCGGTTGACCTATTTGAGTGGGCCGAGTTTTGCAGATGAAGTTATAAGAGAACTTCCAACAACGATAGTTTGTGCGGGCTTTGATCCTGAAGTAACTCACCAGGTACAAGAACTTTTTCATTACAAAACATTTAGAATATATCCAAATTACGACATCAAAGGAGTTGAATTTGGAGGCGCTATGAAAAACATTATTGCCATTGCATGTGGTACTTCGGATGGTTTGGGCTTTGGAAACAACTCAAGAGCTGCTTTGATGACTCGTGGCTTACATGAAATTAGAAAATTAGCCATAGCTAAAGAATGCCGTGCAGAAACGATTAACGGACTTTCTGGGATGGGAGATCTTTGCTTAACTTGTTCATCCAAATATAGTCGAAACTACAGATTTGGAAATCTTATAGCTCTTGGTAAAACAATGGAAGAGGCTAAAAAGGAAATAGGTATGGTCGTAGAAGGAGCCTATACTTGTGTGTCAGCGCTACAAATTGCGAAAAAAATGAATGTTTCTTTACCTATAACGGAAGCTGTATATCATGTGCTTTATAAGAACTTGAAGCCAATGGATGCGGTTAAATCGCTTCTTACGAGAGCTGTAAAAGAGGAACATCTTTAATGGAAGTGATAGAAGCAAGTGAAATGGCACGCATTGAAAAACTCGCCTTTGATGAGGGAGCAAGTGATGATGCATTTATGCAAAAAGCAGCTCAAGGTATTGCTGATGCTGTTGAATGCTATATTCGTCAACACCATTTAGAAGACAAAGTCACTTTTATTGCAGGAAAGGGTAACAACGGAGGAGATGCGTTTTGCACAGCCCTTTTACTTTTAGAGAAAGGGTATCAAGTAACAGGCTATCATACAGATTTTTTAGAAGAGTGTAGTCCGCTTTGTAGAAAATATGGAGAGGCTTTTGAAGCAAAAACTCACAAATTAACGCTTGTGGAAACAACCGAGCAAATAGAGCTCCCCAATGAAGGAATATTCCTAGATGGTATTTTAGGTACAGGATTTAAAGGAGCCCCGTCCGAGAAACTCCAATTTATTTTTAAACATGTGAATCAGTCTCAAGTGCCCGTAATATCAATCGATGTTCCCTCAGGTTTGAATGGGGACAGCGGAGAGGTGCAAGGAGAAGCTGTTGAGGCCTCTCATACCATTTTCTTAGGGTTGCCTAAGAAAGGTTTTTTTATTCGCGATGGCTGGAACCATGTGGGGCGTCTAGAATGTGTCCATTTTGGTTTAGATGAAAAATATCTGGATCAAGCTCATGCGGAATTTGAACTTATTCAAGAAGTAGATGTTCAAAACTTATTCCCCAAAATGGTTCGCAATAGGCACAAATATGAAGCAGGCTTTGTTGTCGGGATTACGGGGTCTAAAGGGATGATGGGAGCTTCGATTTTATCAGGAATGTCAGCTTTGAGATCTGGATCTGGAATTGTGAAGTTGATTCACTTAGATCATGAATTTACAGATCAAGCGGCTAATCCGGAATTGATACATTTAAATTTGAGTTCATCAAAAGTCGATGAAGCGCTTGAGATTATGGAGCGAGCTTCAGCTATTTATTTAGGCCCTGGAATGGGGATCTCAGAAAGTACCAGTGAGTTTATTAGAACTATTTTACCACATATACAAAAACCCTGCGTTATAGATGCAGATGCTTTGACATTGATTGCTCAAGAGAAGCTTTCTTTTCCTAAAGGTGCCCTGATTACCCCTCATGTCGGAGAAATGCATCGCCTTTTGGGGCAGAAGCCTCAAGATCCCCTCGAGGTTATTAAGCTGTGTAAAAAGTATGCATTGGAGCATGAGGTGACCCTTTTGCTCAAAGGGGGACCTTCATTTATTTTTCATGACAAGGAATTGCCCAAAATCAATCCAACAGGAGATCCAGGAATGGCTACAGCTGGATCAGGAGATGTTTTAACCGGAATGCTCGCAGGCCTTTTATCTCAAATAGGGATGAACCCAATAAAAGCAGCGACCTTAGGGGTATTTTTACACGGAAAGGTGGGTGAAATAGTCGCTCATAAAAAATCTTCGTATTGTGTAACAGCTTCAGATTTGGTCAAATTCCTCTATAAAGTTTTCAAAAAATAATTCATGCGGTTCTAGTTCTTGACAGAACGAGGCCCAATGCTTATATAACAAGTTATAAGTTTGACAGGAGAATATCTGTGGCTAAATTGAATCCTTGGCTGACTATGTGGTATCGGCCAGGTGAAACGATGCGTACTATCTTGGAAAATTATCCGAGACGCTTAGTTCATACCCTAGCAATTTGTGGAGCTTTTACTAATATAGCAGGTTCGGCTAGTTTTTACTGGCATTCCTGGTGGGCGAGCTTTTTAATTTGGATCTTTCTGTCCATTATATTGGGGTTATTCTCCCTTTATATATTAGGAGGACTCATCAAGTGGACAGGTAATTGGCTTAAAGGGTCCGCGTCTATGCAACAAATTATGTCTGTAATTGCCTGGTCGCAAGTCCCTGTTCTGTACTTTTTTGTTATACAACTTGTTTTGCTGGCCATTATTGGGGGAAACAGCAGTAATATTGTCTTCGCATCCGTGAGATTTCTATTTGCTGTGTGGGGATTTATTATTTTCTTATGTTGTCTTAAAGAGGCTCAGGCATTTTCCTTTTTTAAGGCTGTAATAAATTACGTTCTTGTATTTGTGATCCTTTTAGTCGTAGCCGTTATTATAAGTGTGCTCGTAGCTTTTTTTGGAGAGACTTCTCCTCGGTGTATGCGACAAACCAATCCGCAAAGCTCTTAAGGCCCTGCTGAATATTCGTTTTGGGGACATAGCCTAGTTTTAAGTGGCTTTTTGTGAGATCAGCGTGAGTGACTTCCATATCACCTGCAGCTTTAGGCATATAATTTTTGATGGCCTGTTTATCTAACGCTGTTTCTAGAGTCTCTATAAAAGTATTTAGTAAAATAGGCGTGTGGTTACCTAGATTAAAGACTTCAAATTTTTCACTACAGTTCATGGCTCTGATAATTCCATCAACAATGTCATCAATATATGTAAAATCTCTTTGTATTTTTGCCCCTTCATAAACGGGAATTGGGGCTTGGGCTAAAATTTTTTCAGAAAAATGATAATAAGCCATATCGGGTCTTCCCCAAGGGCCATATACCGTAAAAAACCGCAGCCCTATCATTCTATTTCCATAGAGAGAGTGATAGGCATAGGCTATTAATTCATTTGCCTTTTTTGTCGCTCCATATAGATTTATAGGCGTGTCTGTGTCGCTGTTCTCGGAGTAGGGTGTTTGAGTGGAGTCGCCATATACAGAAGATGAAGAGGCATAAATTAAGGGCACAGAGGGATCTTTTTTCATAACCTCTAAGAGATTAGTAAAACCAACTATATTGCTTTGTATATAGGCATCTGGATTCACTAAAGAATATCGGACACCTGCTTGTGCTGCCAAATGAACTACATGAGTGGGATTAAATTCTTTATAAGCTTTTTCCAAAGAAGATTTATTAACTAAATCCCCAGTTAGTATGGAAATCCCTTTTTCTTTCAGAAGATCAGAGCGGTCTTTTTTAAGCTGGATGCAATAGTAGTCATTATAATTATCAAAACCAAGAACATCAAAGCCTAATTTTTTTAAAGCTAAAGCGAGATGGAATCCAATGAAGCCTGCACAGCCAGTGATAAGAACGCGTTTCATGGTTTTTTTGAGTTAACTTCTTCAAGCATTTTATAATAAGACTCTAATCTTAGTGAAGAGACGTATTTTTTTTCGAGAGCTTCTTTGAGTCCGCATCCTTTTTCACTGCAGTGAGAGCAGTCAGAGAACTGACAGTTGAGTTTTTGAAACTCTGGAAAAAAATCTTTCACTTCATCTGCTTTTATATCTTTGAACCCAAAACTTTGTATGCCTGGGGTATCCACACACCATCCTCCAGATTCAATCTCTAATAATTGTGAAGAGGTGGTTGTATGAATTCCTTTATTTCGAGAACTCACAGGAGCCACTTTTAATTTACTTTTTCCAAGGGAATTGATCAAAGATGATTTACCTACACCAGATTCTCCAGAAAAAACAGAGGCTTTATCTTTCATAATATCTCGTAGTTCAGCAAAACCTTCAAGTGAATTTGCACTCACTTCAATCAGGGGGATATCTAATTTTTTATACTGATCTTTTAGAAGTTTGAGGACTTTTTTTTCTTCCTTAGCTTGAATTTTCATTTTTTTTGAGTTTAAAAGATCTACTTTGTTAATCACTATAACAGGCTTTAGCCCCGCTCTTTGAGCCGCTAATAAGTAGAGATCTATTAAATAAGGATTAAGAGCAGGTTGTATAATAGATGCTGTAATGAGCAATAAGTCGATATTTGCAGCTAAAATCTGTTCTTTAAATTTATTAGATGGATTTTGCCTCATGAGCAAAGTGTGTCTTTGTTCTAAATGGACAATGACTTCTTTAGCAGAATCAAAGGAGACCATATCTCCACAAGCAATTCTATTTTTGTTTCCTTTAAGCTCTTTTTTTAAAGTTCCTTTTAATACACAAGAATACATTTTATCTTCAGAGTGCACCTGAATAGATTCAGGAGTCATAAAAATAACACGTCCTTTTTGTAAATCTTTTGATCTTTTGTTACGCTCTTGTGTTATTTTTTTAAGATTCTTCATCTTTTTGTAAGCATAGGAGGGCTCTTGATCTTCAAAAATGTCGTTTAGATCGATTTTCATGCAAAGCCCTTCATTAAGTACATTAAAAGGCTTCCAGCAATAGCTACATTTAAAGAGTCTACGCACTCTATAGGTAAACTTACCTTAGTCGAGCAAAGATTGAGTTGAGATCCCTTTGACTCATTTCCCAAAATTAACATAAATGGCTTAGATGGAGATGTTTCATCAATAGGTGTGCCACTTGCATCAGCTGTAAATAGGTCCATTTTATTTTCATGGGCAAGGTCTAGTAAGTCGGATTCTGAGCCAATGCAAATCGGTAGTTGGAGGCAAGCCCCCATGGATGCCCTAATTACCTTGGGGCTAAAAGGATCTACTGATTCATCTAAAATAAAAGCCCCATCATACCCAAAAGCAAGGGCTGTTCTTATTAAAGTACCTAGGTTGCCTGGGTTTTGAAGGCCATCTAGAACAATAATTTTATTGGATCCTCTCAAATCGTTATTTAGGGGCTTTTCAACTTCTGCAAAATAACCATCAGAGCTTTTTAGTGATGAAAGCTTTGAGACAACTGACTCAGAAATAAAGGTCGTAGGATAAGAGCCAATTGTATTTTTCCCCTCTTCAATAAAGCAGTGTTTTACCAGAAGAGAAGAGCAGGCTTCTTCTACGAGCTTTTTTCCTTCTAAAAAAATACTTTGACACTCTTTTCTATAAGAGACCACCTTTTGAAGCTTTATAAGGTGCTTAATTAATGAATTTTGAGAACTAGTTATTAAAGTCATATTCAGATGATAGCATAATAACCTTTTAAATCACTCATAGAAGTATTATATTTCAAAAAAAGTGTGAATGGAACGCATCTTAATAAATAATCAAGATGCTTATAATTAGATATTTATGTATTATTCTTGAAAGAACACCTTAATCTTGGGGCTATATATTTATTTACAA
>JAJACV010000002.1 GCA_022601335.1 Chlamydiota bacterium
AGCGAAGCAAACGATCTTTATGAGTCAAAACCAAACGTTTAATCTTACCTTCTAAAATAAGATCTAACAATACTTTTAATCCAGCTTTTCTGTAATTCATCCCAGAACCTAAATCTTCAAGAATTTTATAGGTCCATCCATGAGAAGCGCAGTAAGAAGAGAGTCGCTTAGCCTGAGTAGCTAAGTCTTTTTTTTGATCATTTGAAGAGACTCTTGCATAGCCAATAGTCAATTCTGATTCAGTTAATTTATGACCTAGAAGTTTATCTTTCAAATAATAACGAGTACCACCCAGTCCAATCTTATCAGGAAGCAACGTTTTCTTTTGTTCCCAACGACGAAGCGTTTGCGGTGTAACACCTAAGATCTCTGATGCTTTTCCTATTCTAATATATCTATTCATTTGTATCTATATTAATAGATAGTAGTAGATTTATTCAATCAGTTAAAAACCCTCTAGAAATGTAGAATCAGTTGTTTACCTTGCAATAGAGAGTCGCCATTGTGGCAGCTATTCTTTCAACACGCGGTTACTTTTTACTTAAAGCATATTCAACCATGACATCAGCAATTTGGTCCATGGCTAAGGGTTTTTTGATGCTTAGTTCGATCTTCAAAATAGGGAACGCGTTGATTAAATGGAGAGCAAGTTCATGTGCTAGTTTTTCCAAAAGGTGAAAGTTAGAGTGAGAGACATACTCTATCAATTCTTTGGTAAGTTGAGAGTAATCTAAGGTTTGATCCAAATAGTCACATTCAACTGCAGAGTCAATTTTGTATAAGAGAACCAGATCAAAGATTAGAGGTTGTTTTTTTAAACGCTCTTGATCTCTTGCTCCTATTAAGGTATC
The DNA here is from genome assembly GCA_022601335.1 of Chlamydiota bacterium. Classification (GTDB taxonomy): domain Bacteria; phylum Chlamydiota; class Chlamydiia; order Chlamydiales; family JAAZZY01; genus JAJACV01. The sequence goes on from JAJACV010000002.1 coordinate 852, forward strand.
AACTTTGAGATTTTTGAGATGAATTTTGGCTTGCATTAGCTTGAGTGGTGGGTTGTTGTTTTTGCTCAGGAGTTGGAGGTGATTTTTGTTCTACAAAAACACTTCGAGAGGTTTGTCCGTTATATAGCTGATAGGGGGCGCCGGTAGAATTTTCTCGTTTTACAATAAAAACCGAATTACCTACAGACCATCCTTGCACCATATAGCGAGCAGAGGGTTCTACTTCCCAAGAGGATCCATTATTGAGTTCTATGAGTTTGCCGTCATCCAAAACTTGGGTGATCGTGTAGCTTTGAGTAAATGCTTTAGTAACGGATGAGGAGGGCTTTTTAGCATTTACAGATTGCCCCGAGTTTTCGTTGGTCAAGGAAATTGGGAATAAAACGTCTCCAGATTTTCCGACCTTAATAGGGTCACCTTCTTGCCAATGATAGGTGAAAAGCCAAGCATTTGGGCTGATGCTCCATACCTCGCCACTTCCAAGCTTAATAAAATTGCCTTCACTTAACACCATTTCGAGTTGATTGGGATTTATTTGGGGCTTTTGAGAAGGGTTTTGAGCGGCACTTCGTTTATTTAGCCAGCTCTCTAAGGCTTTCACTTGGTTGGGTGAAAGCTTATTCAAACCAACCTGTTTTTGCTCTTTAGCTGTCATCTGAGTTTTTAAATTCAAAGTGCTATTCTGTGTTTGAGAAGAAGAGGTTGTTGTTGGAGGCGTCGTCTCAGCTCCTGATAAAATAGCAAAGGAAAAGAGAGGAAGTAGAAAGAAATAAGATTTCACTAGAGGTCACCTTTTAAGCTAAGATAATCGGCCATTGTAGCTAAAGGTTGGAGAAATGTTCAACACTTTAAAAGTTAAACTGAACTCCAATAAAAGGGACAAATGAATAAACTTTTTTTGCTGATACAGGCTCGAAAGGACCCAGTTTAGCTCCTTGCTCTTGTAAAACACCCATCTGTCTCGCTTGTCCCCAATCTATATATTTGCATCCAATGCGCAAACTCATGGGAGATTCGGGTGTGGCTGGCTTTAGAGTGAAGCCGAATTCGGCTGTCCAAGTCGCATTTGCACTGATTTTTTGACGAAGAGAGAGTACCGAAGAGGAAAAAGAACCATTATTTATAACCATTTCATAGAGACAGATGTCTGTCCAACTTTGCCAGCTAGGACCTACTCCTAATGCCATATAAGGTGTGGTAGCCCATGAGCCAATAATGAGAGCATAGGGATTTTGAAAGTAACACTTCATAAGAAGAGCGTTAAGTTGTAAGTTAGATCGGAAGGTTGACCAAACTGGATCATTATTCGATCCTGTTGCAACAGAGCTGTTAAAATGGCTCTCAATACTGACTCCTGATTGTCCATAATAGGTAAGGGCTGTATTCCACCAAGAGAAAATACGCACCCCTAAATCAGCTTCAAAAAGAGGGGTTTTGTTATAAGCAAACTTTGCTATTTCTCCAAAATCAGCTCCGGCATAATTGGAAAAAAGAGACTTGGGAGCCGGAGTTAGATTTCCTCGAACTTTATAAAAATAGAGAAACCCGACTCCAACATTAAAAGCAAAATTAATTCGAGAGGGAGCTTCAAGCTCTTTTGATGGAAACCACAGAGGCCTAGAAAGATCCTTGCTCGGATAGTTTTGATACGATGGCGGCGCAGTAGAGCCTTCCAATTGAGAAAATCCGAAATAAAAAAAGGTCAAAAGAAGAAGACCTTTTGTATACCATGCACTCTTAAACATACCCACCCCCAAACGCGACAATAAGCATTCATCTTTATTTGTCAAATTTTTGATTTTTTGAGAGACTCAGATGGAGTAAAATAATTGAAGAGTTCGAGAGTATGAGATCGTAAAAACAGCTACTTTAAAAATCAAAAATCAGTTAAATCTAAGCGATATGGAAACTTCTTTGATTTTTGTCTGTTTAACTATTGGAATTATTTTTTTGTATTTGGGAGCTGAGACTTTGGTTCTCAATGCATCAAAATTAGCTATCTCCTTTGGTATGACTACCTTAATGGCAGGGCTGACTATTGTCGCATTTTGTACATCTATGCCAGAATTAGTCAGCAGTCTTGTAGCTCAAATTTCAGAAGGGGACTCTAATATGGCGCTGGGTAATGTCGTTGGGTCTAATATTGCAAATGTAGGTCTTATATTAGGAGCGCTAGCTCTTGTAAGGCCTATACCTATCAATGAGAATATCAGAAAATTTGAAGCGCCTATAGGAATAGCACTTGCTCTAGGACTTTGGGCTGTGATGCTTTCAGGGAAAGTCTCTCGCTCGGTTGGAGTTGTCTTATTAGCTCTGCTAGTTCTTTATGTCGGTCAACACATTCATAAAGCCAGAGTTTTAAAAAAATCAGAAGAAGGGAAAAAAATACAGATAAGCTTAAAAAAGAAGCTTCTTTACATTTTTTTGGTCCTTCTAGGGGCCGCTTTTACAGTCACGGGAGGGTATATCTTTGTAAAAGGGGCCGTAAGCTTTGCTGATAAATTCAATCTCTCAGGGCGATTAGTAGGGTTAACCATTGTGGCAGTGGGCTCTTCATTGCCAGAGTTTGCAGCTTCCTTTGTCTCTTTAGTGCGAAAAAATCCAGATATTGCTGTAGGTAATGTTTTTGGAAGCAACATCCTTAACATCCTTCTTGTTTTAGGTGTAGTAGCTCTTCTAGCTCCTTTAACCTTTTCTCGAAAGTTTCTATTCCAAGATATGCCTTTTATGCTGGGGTTCTCTCTATTAGCTTGGATAATGACCTGCTTCTCTCACAAATTAAATCGAATATCGGGAGCGGTTCTTCTACTTGGTTATGGTTGCTATATCTATGTAATTGCTTGATTTTTAGTTGATTTTGTAACTTCTTGTCAGGATATCTCCTCAGTGTTATCTGAAAGATGAAACCTAAGGGAGGTGATAGCATGCGCTCATCTAAAAAAAACTCTGATAGCCAACATAAACTGCCCCATTCAGCCAAGAAAAAACCGGTCAAAAAAGAATATAAATTAGACGCTCCTATTCGATCCAATCCAAATGAAGCGGATTGGCAAATAGAGCAGAAGGCGTTAAAAAAACGCCATAGAGACCAAATTCGTTAGAGGTTTAAGGCTCAATAGAAAATTGCTTTAGTGCCTTTTTAAGTTCCTTAGCAATCTTAGGTTGGTGTTTGTGCTCATCCAAAAGCTGCTCCAGTACTTTGAAGTGCTCCCATGCTTTAGGAAAGTTATACTCTGACATATAGAGATTAGCGAGAGAAAATTCGACATAAGGGTACGATGCGTTTTCTACGTGAACTTTTTCGAGAGAGCGAATAGCTTCTTTAGTTTGAGAAAGTTCTTGATAGGTTTGAGCTAAAAAGAAGTGCCCCGCTTTGAAGTGAGGGTACTTTTCCACTATTTTCTTAAGCATTTCTTGTTTTTGTTTGATAGATGTAAGTGTTTGATCTTCATCTTGATGGATAATAGCAGCTATTGCATCGGATCCAATCTTATTCTTCAAATAAGCATCAGCTGTATCTAAATAGACAGAGGCTATTTGATGTTCTGAGCTCGTTTGCATCAGTTTTTTAAAAACTTTTTTAGCCTCTTTATCTTGGCTATTTAGAATATAGGCGTAACCCAAAAGTTCTAATGTAGCAGGATCTTCAGGAGCATATTTTAGGCAATTTAAATAATTTTGAATAGCCTTAGGATAATCTTGTGTGTTGATCAAATAAGAGGAAGAGACGTTGTAAAAAACAAAGCCAATGACCTCTTTGAGGTTAGCTTTTTTGATGGACGTTGTGTTGACATCCAAGTAATTCTCTGAGGGGTAATCGATCCCTCTTGCTGTGGTTTCAATATTAATGTCGCGACCCTCATCGTTGTAGCGCACAAAAATATGTCCTGGAGGAATGAGAATTTCCAATGGGAGGGACAGTCTTTGGGATAAACATAGATATAAAACCGATACGCCTAGGCAAACTCCCTTTTTTGAGTCTAGTACAGTCGTCAATTTAGAAAAAGGCTCTTCCCCGGTTTTTAAAGAGGAGAGAGAGGGGTAACGATAGCGCATTTCAAAGAAAATAAGCTGATTTAATTCTTTGATGATTTGTTTAGCTGTCGGCTTTTCTGGTAGTCTAGCGAGTACTTGCAAAGCCATAAAATCAAGTTGAGCCTCGTAGTTTCTAATCCATGTCCAATCAATCTCTGAATCACTTTGCTGTGCAATTAATAGCGCTCTTGCTAAATCAATGTCGTCGGGTGCAAGTGCGAGTACTTCCTTTTCAGTTTTGACTAAATGTCCCTTTAAATTTCGGTTAGGTAGATGTTGACTTGTACGCTCAATAGCGCTTAATTGTTCGTCATCTAAAAGCCCTGTTTTGAAATTATTTCCGTGCATGAATGAAAGAAAGCCCTCCAAAGACAGAGTCGAGGTGGGAAGCTGCGCTAAAGCATCTGGATCTGCATTTGATTTAGCTAATAAAAGTTGAATGTCTCTCAAAGCTTGTTGTCCTACAGAGTCATTAGGATAAAGTTTATGAAGTGCTAAGTGCTCAGTAATGGATGACGGGTTTAACCCATTATAAAGCCCTTGAAGGTTTTCTCCTTGTGAGAACAGTAATATTTGCGATGCAATGCAATTAAGGATGAATAATCTTTTTAAAGACATGGGTCAGCTTCCTATTTTTACTAATTTCTTCGACAGTGGGAATAAAGCGGTATCTCCAGTTGTTTTTAGATGGAGTTCCCGGATAGTTAATTCTTTCTTCGTTAGGGCTCTTATGTACCAGTTCTGGAAAAAGGGCTAAGTACTCTTGTAGTAAATTGGCATGAAAAAGGCTAGACGTTTGATGGCTTCCTGACAATAAATCGAAACGTTTTTCAAAAGTAAGTTTTTTTGTGTGGCGCCATTTTCTCCAAAGAGAAAACTCTTTAGCTGTTTTTGAGTATTTTTTCCACCACTGCGATAGCGTTGCTGTATCATGTGAGGCTAGATGTGTTATAGAAGCTGTCGTATAGAGTTCAAAAGGAACAAAGTCTAGCCCTCCAGCTCCTGTTCTTTGCCACGTTAAAATACGAGTGCCACAGATACCCAAATCACGCATACTATCAATAATTGATTGAGGAATGACGAGGTCTTCACCTATAGGAAGCATTTTTGAAGATCGAAGTAATTCTTTTAAAAAACTTCTTCCGTTTTCAAGCCATTCAGAGGGATCTTTTGGGCTAAACTCTCCTTGAGATCCAAGCTTGCCTCTAGGGATGTTCCATGTTCGGTAAAAGCCGATAATGTGATCTAGTCTGTAAATCTGAAAAAAGTTTTCCGCGATTTTCAAGCGCTCTTTCCACCAACGGTAGCGAGTTTTCTTAAGCTCAGCCCAATTGTAAGCTGGAAAATCCCAGTTTTGTCCCTCTGGAGTTAAATCATCTGGAGGAGAACCTACAGAATAATCCATTAAAAAAAGATTAGGGTGACTCCATACATCGCAACTGTCGCGACTCACCAAAAAAGGGAGATCTCCGAATAGGAAGAGACCGTTGTTAGCTGCTTCTTTGCACACTCTAGACATCTGCTCAAAACAAAAAAATTGCATCAAAAGATAGCGTTGAACTTCTTTTTTGTACCTTTTTAAAAAAACAGTTTTTTCAACGGGAGTTAATTGTTGTTTGTTTTTTTGCCATTTCTTCCAATCATGACTGTTATATTCATCCGAAAAAACATTGAAAAGAGCATAGTCGTAAACCCAGCGGTTTCGTCTAATAAAACGACGATACGATCCATTTTTTCTCACATTTCTACCCACAGTATCGGCATACAGGCTCAAAAAATGGAGTTTATTTCTTCTTACTTTTGGGTAGTTAACGAGAGGTGTCTTTTTAACTTTCAAAAGCTTTAGGTATTCTTTTTTTAAAAGAGCATTTTCAGAGATGTAGGGCAAAGCATGGATGCTAAGAAATACGGGATTGAGCGCTAAAGTAGAAATGGGATTGTAGGGACTATTGTCATGCCCAGAGTCTGTAATAGGGAGAAGTTGGATGAAGTCTAAGCCTACTTTACTAGCCCAGGGGAGAAGAGGTAAAAGATCTAAGAATTCGCCTATGCCTAAACTTTTTTTTGAGTGAATAGCAGAGAGCATAAGAATAATGCCATGATGGGAGCTGAGGCCAATTCTTTTTAAATGGGCTCCTGCTTGCGTTTTTTTGAGTCCTTCTAAAGATACTTTATCAATCATAATTTAAAAATAGAATCGTTGTCTGTAGTTGTAAAATCTTTCTCTTCGAGGCGATGATCAATCTCACCGTTTTCAAGGGCCTCTTCCCATGCATGTGCTTTACTGATAAATGAAGTTAAAATAGATAAGATAGTTTCAGGGGAAATTTGATTTAAATTAAGAAGCTCATAGAGAACAAGATTATTGAGCTTTGTACTGTAAGCAAAACTGCCGATCCTCGGATAGGATCTTGCATTTGCTTTGAGTGCAGAAAATAAAATTTCTTCTCTAAATTTTCCTGAAGGTAGTTCTCCTAGCAAGCTTCCTATAATTAGATAATCCTGGTTCTCTCGATCCAATTCTAATTGAACTTCTAACTTGTCCTTTATTTTGATTAAACAGGAATGATTATTATCTGGCTTTAATTCTATATCTAATAATTTAGAAAGATCTTCAAGGCAAGATGTTAAGCGGTCTATAAGCATTTAATCTTCCTCTTCTTCTAAAGCTTCATCTAATTCTTCTAAAACATCTAAAAATGCATTCAGGATTTCCTGTCGATGTTTAATGCTTTTATAGAGTTTGGGAGCCACACCTCGAACGGCATCTCTAAACTGAGTGTAAACTAAAACCTGAGCTACAATATCTTCATCAACTCCCATTTCTGGTGAAAGTTTTAACACCTTTACCGCAGACGGGTGGCGCTCTTCAATGAATCGCATGAAAAGTTTCGCCATCAATTCGAAGTTGAGTTCTTTTGGAAAATAGAGGTCATTTTGATCAAATCCTCTATAGAGTAGATTCATTCTGCCTTTGAAAAAAAGATAGACTGCAAAAATAGCTTGCAGGCTTGTTGTCTCTGTCATTAGTCTGTACAAAAGAGCCTTTGGAATGGAGGAGCCTTTGGCTTTAAGATCACGACTGAGTGAATTAAGCAAAAATTTAATAGCTTTCTTTAAATCCTCAAAATTAAATAATTTAGCAAGCTCTTCAAATAATTGATTAGGAGTTCTGGGATTTCCAGTGATTTCTCGGTAGAGATCCCTTAGAGCTGTTGGGCTGCCCAGGCCCTGAGCCGAAAAAGCACGAGCCTCTTGGGTTATATTTTTACCCGCTTTAATTTCTCTACCAAAAAGCTCATTGAATTCAGAGCGTGTTTCTCTGATTTTCTCAATTTGAGTATCTTCAGAAATCTTTTCCAAGTACTCAAGCGCATCATCTGCCAATGAATAATCTGAGTAAACTTCTAGAACTTTTTCTAAGATTTCTTTGGTGCTATCTGACTCTTGTAGATGAGCTTTTAGAATAAGTAATGACTTGATATCCAGCTCAGGATTGAGTTCCGCATCAGCTAAAGGAAGTGGGTCATTTTCTTCTATTCCAAATAAACCTGCTTTATTAAGAGCCGCTTCATCTTTTCCAGTTCTTTCCTCTAATGTTTTTGACTTCGCTTTCATTTCCTTTTCAATCATTGCCGTAATGTACTGGTTGCCCTCTTCAGCTTCGACGGCAATGGCTTCTTGGCTTGAGACTTGTCGAGCGAATTGACGCATTTGTTTTTCCATAGCGGAATGTCTTTTTATTTCCGAAGGGTTGATGCCTGGGTTAGAAAAACTCATTTAAAATCTCAACTAGGTTATTTGGATGCGTCCTAATGGAAGAACTTTTATCTCAGGAACAATTTCGTTAAAGGAAAGAACCGAAAGGTAGGGAAAATCTGACTCTACAAGTTTGCGAACAAATCGTCGTACTTCAATTCCAGTAAGCAAGACAGGAGGTTGAGCTCCTGGTTGAGGAGGGACAATTGTTTTTCTAAGAGCTTGTAATATAATCTGATTGGAATCAGGGTCTAAAGAAATATAAGAGCCTGAAGATGTTTGTTTAATTCCACCGCGGACAATATCTTCGATTTCTGGATCCAACATATAAACGGAGAGTACGGATTGACCTTGAGAGTATTTGTAGCTAATATATCTCTTCAAAGAGGTACGGATATACTCAGTGAGCATAACCGTGTCTTTTTCACTTTGTGCCCATTCACTTAAAGATTCCATAATGGTTTTGAGGTCTTTAATCGAAACTTGTTCTTGAACTAAACGCTTGAAAATTTCAGTTAATTTCTGAAGGGGAATTAAACGTGTCACTTCACGAATTAAGTCCGGGTACGATTTTTCTAAAAATTCAAGCATAGAGCGGACCTCTTGGATACCCAAAAATTCAGATGCATAATGCTTAAAGAAATGAGAGAGATGAAGAACGATCACTTCAATCGTCGTCCAGTACTTAATACTCGCTTTGTCAAGTATATCGCGCTTTTTATTTTCAACCCAATAGCTAGGCATATTTAATGAGTTCGTGTAGCTCATATGAGCGAGATTGTATCGCTTTAATGTTTCCTCAGATTCATTGGTTAAAACGTAATCTTTGATTATTTGACCCTTTTGAATAGGGACTTCATTGAGCAAAATACTATATTCATTTTCTTTAATATTGGGAGAGTTATATCGAACGTGAACACCAGGAAAACGAACTCCTAAGTCTTGATAAAGTGCTTGGCGCATTTGGGGAATCATAGTTTCAATATGAGTCGTTTGCTTATTTTTTTTGTCAGTCATGATAATCTTACTGATATGACTACCCAGCTCTAAAATGATTGGAAGTGTTAGAGCGTACTGACCCGTAGACTCTCCAGGTAACATCTCATGCCCTGGGACTGATGTATCTTGTGAAGCTGCACCTGCGCCAGCCTTTGAAAGTTTGAGTTTGTCGGCACGAAAAAGGCTCACTCCCATACCTCCTATAATAGTAGCTAATATAGCAAAAGGAATAAATGGAAAGGCTTTAATGGACCCTATCCCTAAGAGAACAAGAGCTGCTAAAATAAGCGCTTTTGGCTGACTCAAAATCTGTTTGGAAATTTCACTCCCCAAATTAGAGTCTTTTTCCGAGCTAGAAACACGTGTGGTCACAATACCTGCACAAACAGCAATAAGAATCGCGGGAACCTGCGAGACCAATCCATCCCCAATAGATAAAAGAGAATAAACCTTGGCCGCTGTTCCAGCTGACATACCGTGCTGAGCCATTCCAATAATCAATCCACCCACAATGTTAATGAGGGTAATAACAATCCCCGCTATAGCATCCCCTTTAACAAACTTCATCGCTCCATCCATGGAACCGTAGAGTTCACTCTCTCGAGTTAAGAGAAGCCTTTTATCGCGCGCTTGATTGGCATCTAAGATGCCCGCTCGCATATCAGCATCAATACTCATCTGCTTACCAGGCATCGCATCTAATCGAAAACGTGCGGCAACTTCAGCAACCCGCTCAGCCCCTTTTGTCACTACAATGAACTGAACGAGTGTGATAATCAAAAAGATGACACCTCCAACTACATAGTTTCCCCCGACGACGAACTCTCCAAAGGCTTCAATGATGTCACCTGCATAAGCGTGAAGAAGAATCTGGCGTGTGGATGCAATATTAATGCCCAAACGATAAAGCGTGGTAATCAAAAGTATGGAAGGAAACATCGAGAGCTCAATCGCATTGGGTATATAGAGCGAGAGCATGATGAGAGATATGGCTACTGTAAGATTGACAGCAAGTAGTACGTCTATTAAGGGCGGTGGCACGGGCAAGATGATCATCGTAATAATACCGATGATGAAAAAAGCTAAGACAATATCAGCTGATTGAGAAATCTTTTTGAAGGCGCCGTGGCCTGCTAATAAATGTTTAAACGATCGCAACATATATTTTTTTCCTACTCCGTTTCTAAAGAAGCGAGCCATTTCAAAATTTCAGCTACAGCTTCATAGGTATCTCTTGGAATGTATCGCCCCACTTTACCCTCTTTAATCAACTGCCGTGCAAGCGGAACGTTGCGGACAATGGGGATATGATGAGCCTCAGCTTCCCTTATTATTATTTCTGCGATTTTACCGCTACCTTTTACCAATATTTTAGGTGCAGGTTGAATCTCAGCGTCGTATTCAAAGGCCACAGCGAAGTGCGTCGGATTTGTAATAACCGCTTTTGACTTTTTAACATTGTTCACAGAACCTTCTTCATAAGCAATTTCCTGACCAATCTGTCTTCTTCTACCTTTAATATGCGGATCGCCCTCGGTGTCCTTGTATTCTTGTTTGACCTCAAACTTTTCCATCTTCATTTCTTTAGCAAAGTTCATTTTTTGATAAATAATATCAAAAATAGCAATCGCAATAAAAAAAAGACCGACACGAATAATAACTTTAACTAAGAAATAGTTGAAAATAACAGCGCTACCTAAAACAGGAAGTCCCGCAGCAAAAATAATTTCTCGAATATCGCCCTTTATCGTGAAATAAATAATGACAACAACGCCTGAAATTTTCAAAATTTGCTTGATAAGCTCCACGAGCGTTTTGAGCTTAAATTTAGCTTTTAAATTGTCTATAGGATTTAATCGCTTTAGATCCGGTTTCATAGCCTCGAAAGAAAAAAGAGGACCTACGACAATTACATTAGCTATCACTCCTGTTATAACGGTAATAAGTAAGATGGGAAGGCTGATTTTTAGAATGATACGCAGTCCTGCACCTGCATAATTCACAAGAGTTGTTGGAAGGTCTGCAGAAGTTCTAAATGCTTGAAAAGAATTGATTATATAAGCACCTAAATCTTGTGCAATATTTTTAGCCATTGAAAGTGTTACAGATATAGCCACAATAAATGTAAATGCAGCGGGTAAATCTTGCGATTTCGCAACTTGTCCCTTCTTTCGGGCATCCCGCAGTTTCTTCGGGGTTGCTTTTTCACTTTTCTCAGCCATTTAGTGCTTTTTGTTTTTTATTTGTAATTTAATGAATCCTCTTTACATAGACAATTCTTATTTTTAAGGATAGAAATTTAGAGCAATCTCTATATAAGTATTTTTTTACTAGAACTTACAAAGAGCTTGTAATCTTCTAGTAAATAAGTAATTATCTCTTTTTAAAAAAGTTGTAATAGGTTAATCTAGTCTCTAATTTTCTTTATTAATTGAGTTAGCGAGTTTAACCGTCGCTCTTTAATTCAGTTGTTAAAATCTCATAATTATAAATCGTGATAGGATAAGAAATGACTAGTTTAAATTGTGGTATTGTGGGCCTTCCAAATGTTGGAAAATCAACTTTATTTAACGCTTTGACCTCGACTGTTGCCGAGGCCTCCAATTATCCTTTTTGTACCATTGATCCCAATGTTGGTATTGTTGAAATCAAAGATGATAGGCTAGAGAATCTTTCTGAAATTTCACAAAGTAGCAAAATAATTTATGCAAACATGCAGTTTATTGATATTGCAGGCTTGGTGAAAGGAGCCTCTAAGGGGGAAGGTTTAGGAAACAAATTTCTAGCAAATATACGAGAAGTCGATGCCATTATCCATGTGGTGCGTTGCTTTGAAGATGACAATATCGTTCACGTCGCAGGTCAAATAGATCCCATAGAAGATATAGAGACTATTAATTTAGAACTTGTATTAGCAGACCTTCAAATGGTGGATAATATTTTAGTGAAGCTAGAGAGACAAGCGCGTGGAGACAAAACGCTTCAAGAAAAGAGAGACTTACTTCTGCGTATTAAAGACGTTCTTAATGAGAATAAAACATTGAGAAGTCAAAGCTTTACGCCTCATGAATTAGAGTTATTAAATACCTATTCATTTCTAACTATAAAGAAGGTTCTTTATGCAACAAATGTATCTGAAGAAGATTTGCCTCACTATGATAACAAATTTGTACAAAAAGTACGTGATTATGCCGAGGCCGAAGGAAGTGAAGTGATTCCGATTTGTGCTAAGATAGAATCAGAAATCGTTGAACTTGATGAAGATGATCAGAATGAGATGCTTGAAAGTTTAGGTTTGACAGAATCTGGTTTGAGTAGACTCGTTAGATCGTCGTTTAAATTGCTTGGGTTAATTACATTTTTAACAACAGGAAAACAAGAGACTCGCGCATGGACTCTTAAAGAGGGCATGACAGCTCCTGAAGCTGCTGGCAGAATTCATACAGATATTCAAAAAGGGTTCATTCGAGCTGAAGTTATTAAATATCCAGATTTTTTGGCGGCAGGAGGTCGCTCAAAGGCTAAAGATCAGGGGCTTTTAGCAACAGAGGGAAAGGAATATATTGTCCAAGATGGCGATGTCATTCTCTTTTTACATAACTAAAAAAGGGCCTAAAGAATGACTCCTTTATGCCCTTAATCAAACGTTATCCGTTAAACATCTATTGATTTAAATCAAATCTCTATGGACTCTATTTGTTTTTTGAGGAGTCGCTCTGCTAGATTTGCGATATTTACGAGTTGGTTTTCTACGAATTGTTTTTTTTGTTTTTCTATGATGTTTCATAGTTTTTCTCCCTAATAGGTTATTTTTACAGAGTCCTTGGACTCCAAAAAACAACCTGCTTTTTTTTGAAATTATTCAAATTTAGAAGGTTACAACTATTGACCATGTCAATAAATCTCCCCCTCAGTTCTGACTATGTTGAAACCAGAATGATTTTTTCAAGAAGAAAATTATATTACTTAATTAATTCATTATAAGAATGTTAAGGAAAATGATCGAAAGCTGTATCTCTACTAGGTTCACTTTCTTTGCTCTCTTCAAATGAGTCCCTTTTGACTGGATAATAAAGTTCAAAAGGGGAAGTAAAACTACCATCCCCAATCTTACTTTCAGTCTGATATGGAGTTTGAGGTCTAGAAGCTTGTAAAGATTGAGTGATTCGCCAAACAGCTGGGTTTTTGTCGGAATTCGAAGATTTGATTACTGCTAACGAGATGCTATGGCAGCGGCTGGTTGTATCCGTAGATAGAATTAAAAAATTATATGAAACTTCTCCTATAGAGGCTTGAATGTGAGCCCCGCCTCCTTGCTCTGTTTCGTGACGAGAAAGAGTAAGTAATTGAATGGTTTTAGGGCCGCTTGACACAGTTGGAGTGGATTCAGATAGTTTTTTCAAAGGAATTTCATCCCATCCATCATCATTTTTCGTTGAAATATAAATGCCTATGCAGTGAGTGCCGGTAGTGTCAAAATAATTTACGGAACATGGCTTGCGCAAAAGAGTATCCAATGCAAGTAATACGGTTTTTTTTCCTTCTTCACCATATCCATTAGTTATTATGTTTTTGCTTAAATGTCGGCCAATGAAGGTATTATCATAATCAAAATCGGTTATCAAATCTGGCTCTTGAGATGGATGTAAAAGAGGGTCTCCTCGGAGTATCTCCATCCATTTTTTATTTATGAGTGGTGAGGTTTCAGAAATAGGTTTTGCTTTTTTTTCGTCTATAGGTTTCGAAAAGAAACAAGGGAATATACTTTTACAAATAAACATAAAAACCTTCCATTAAAAAAAATAGTATAATTAAAGGAAGAATTTAACCGGAACGGTTTTAATTTAAATGTTGGTGAAAAGCGCACGCGCCAGCTCCCAAAAGAGCTGTTTTGTCATTAAGAATCACTGAGATAGGGATTGTTTTAAGAAAGGAGGAAAAGCGACCTTTATTTAAGAAAGCATCGAGGAAAAGAGGGGATTCAAGGGACTTTAAAATTTTAGGAGCGATACCTCCACCTAAATAAACACCTCCAAACGCCATAAATTTTAGAGCTAAATTTCCAGCAGCTGCGCCATAAAATGAGATCATTTGGTCCAAAGCCTTTACTGATAGTTCATCACTTTTATCGAGTGCATGCTCAGAGATAACAAAGGGAGGCGCTTTCTCTTTCATTTCTTGAGTGAGCTGTTGAGACACTTTATTAGGATATTTTGAAGATAGAAATTGGTAGATATTTTGAAGTCCTTGACCTGAAAGAACACGCTCGTATGAGACATGCCCGAAGGACTCCCTAAGAAATTTTAATAACTCTATTTCATTATCTGTTTGTGCAGCAAAGTCTACATGCCCTCCCTCGCAAGCAAAAGGAAGATGCTTGTTTCCATTAAAATAGAGGCCAGCTTCCCCAAGCCCTGTTCCAGCTGAAATTAAGGCGCGGTTTCCCTTTGAATTTGAATCTCCTTTTTGAAGAATATGCAACTCATTGTCTTTTAGAGTAGAGATTCCCCAAGCATTGGCTTCTAGATCATTGATGAGACATACAGGAGATTTGGTAATTTCAGAGAGTATTTTTGCATCGACTTGCCAAGGAAGATTTGTTGTTTTTACCTGCCCATTATGTACGGGACCCGCAATGCCAAAAGCTGCAGAGGTTATCTTTGAGGGGTGCTTTGTGAGAAAATCTTTAACGATTTCATCTAAACCTTTGTGGTCTTGACTAGGATACTTTTCTTCAAATTGGATGAAAAGTTTATCTCCAGAGGGTTCGAAAAGGGCTAGATTGGTTTTTGTTCCTCCTATATCCCCACCTAAAAACATTAATCTCTCCACTTGTGACCATCGTTTTCGATGAGTTTATAAGCAGCATCAGGGCCCCATGAGCCTGAAGCGTAGTTAGGGAAATCTGCAGGAGGATTTTTGCTCCAATGATCTAATATAGGTTGAGTAATTTCCCAGGCTCTTTCAACTAAATCTGATCTGGAAAATAACGTGGGATCGTTCATCATGGCATCGTATAGCAAAATTTCATACCCAGTAGACGTGCCACCTTCTTGTGTGTCAAACGATTCTGAGTAATCAAAGTGCATTTTTACAGGCTGAAGACTCATTTTAGTGCCAGGAATTTTGGCTTTCAAAAGTAGCGTAATCGCTTGTTTAGGCTGTAAAAAAAAGCGCAATTCGTTGGTGAGAACTTCATCTGTTTTAGGAATCTTAAATAATCGTTTTGGAGCTGCCTTAAAGTGAATAATAACTTTACCTACTTTCTCCTTGAGGTGTTTTCCTGTTCGAATATAAAAAGGAACTCCAGCCCATCTCCAGTTATCTACAAAAATTTTAAAGGCACAAAAGGTTTCAGTATTGGACTGTTTGTCTACATTTTCTTCATCGCGATAAGCGATCGCATCTTTGTCTTTTACTTTGCCAGGCCCGTACTGCCCACGTACTGTTTGCTTTGCAACCTCTTCTTCTGTAAGTGGAGTGATAGATTCTAGTACTGAAATCTTACAGTTTCTAATAGCATTGGCAGAGAAACTTCCAGGCGCTTCCATACATAGATAGCTTAGAATTTGAAGGATATGATTTTGAAACATATCACGCAAGGCGCCAGCTTTGTCGTAGTAATCGCCGCGCTTTTCAACACCTACTTCTTCAGCTACAGTAATTTGAACATGATCAATGTATTTGCGATTCCAAACGGGTTCGAAAATACCATTCCCAAAACGAAAAGCTAAAAGATTTTGAACAGTCTCTTTGCCAAGATAGTGATCTATACGCCAAATTTGATCTTCAGCCCAATGCTGATGTAAGCTTTGATTGAGCTCCAAAGCACTTTTTAAATCTCTTCCAAAAGGCTTTTCCAAAATCAAACGAGTGGTCCTATTTTCAAGTTTAGAAAGTCCTGCTTCACCTAAGTGATTGGAAATCATTTGAAAAATAGCCGGAGAAACAGCAAGGTAGTAGGTGACTACCACTTTTGCATTGCACTTTTTATCGAACTCTTCAATTTTTTTCTTGAGATCTTCATAGAGTTGTGGATTGTCGAAGTCACCTTGTTGGTAGTATAAATTAGGTCCCAACTTCTCATAGAGAGATTGATCAAATTTTCGTTTTCCAAACTCTTGCAAATCTTTAGATATTTTATCTCTAAAGCCAGCATCATCCATTTGATCCTTAGCGAGTCCAAGGATATTGAAGTGATCTGGAAGAGCTTCGTGGAATGCAAGATTGTAAACAGCTGGCATTAGCAAGCGTTTTGTTAAATCGCCCGAAGCTCCAAATAGAATAAATAGATGAGGGTCTTTTGGTTTTTCTACACTTGCTTGATCAGACTCTTCGTTATACACTTTTATCATGTAATTAAATTCCTATTTTTTTTCATTGTGTCCGCCAAACATATAACGCATAGCTGAACAAATTTTGTCAGCAAAGGTATATTCTTTACGTGATCTAAAGCGCGAATAAAGAGCGGAGGTTAATACTTCAGCAGGAGTAGCCTCTTCAATAGCTGCCATAATAGTCCATCGACCCTCACCTGAATCTGAAACTTTTCCAGAAAAATTAGAAAGATCTGGATTTTCAGCAAGAGCTTCTGCTGTTAAATCTAATAGCCACGACCCTATGACACTTCCTCGTCTCCATACTTCAGCAACAGCTGCAATATCAATATCATAATCTAAATCATGGTGCATAGCAGGGGCCGTTTCAGCATCAACTTCACGTTCTTTTTTGGAGACATTAGCATTTTTTAAAATTCCAAATCCCTCTCCATAAGCTGCCATTACTCCATACTCAACTCCATTATGGACCATTTTTACAAAGTGCCCAGCTCCAGAGGGGCCACAATGTAAATAGCCGTCTTGAGCGCTATCTTTATATTTATCTCGTCCTTTGGTCGGCTTTGCATCACCCTTTCCAGGAGCTATTGTTTTAAAAATAGGGTCTAGGTGTTTAACAATTTCATCTTCTCCGCCAATCATTAAGCAGTAGCCTCGATCAAGACCCCAAACGCCTCCCGAAGTTCCACAATCTACATAGTGAATTCCTTTTGGCTTTAATTCTTCAGCTCGGCGTCGATCATCTCTAAAATAGGAATTTCCACCGTCTATTAAAATATCATCTTTTTCAAGGTGAGGCACAATCTCTTCAATCACTTTATCCGTGATAGCAGCTGGAACCATCATCCAAATGGCGCGTTGCTTTTGGAGCTTTTGTGTAAATTCTTCAATAGATTTACTTCCAACAGCACCTTCCTTAACAAGGGCATCGACGTTTTCTTGATTATTGTCATAGACGACGCATTCATGTCCATTTTTCATCAAACGGCGAACCATGTTGGCGCCCATTCTACCTAATCCTATCATCCCTAGTTGCATTAGAGCCTCCTTTAAATTAATTCAATTGTATCACAAACGATCGGCGACTAAACTTAGTATGGCCTGGGAAATGAAAGTGAATTTCCTGATGCATCTCTAAAGCCTCAAGGGGAATATCGCAATAATAGATCCCCAAGTTTGAATCGGTGAGTGAGTGTGATTTACCTATTTGATTTCTTTTATCAAATCTATAGTTGATTTTGCAAGGTTCAAATACTTCAATCCTAAGCGACTTACCCTTAATTATCTTCTTGATTTTATGATTAGGTTTCCAAATGCAATACTTTGAAAAAGTCTTCTTTTTTTGGTAACGTAGCTTAGTCTGAGGAGGCATGTCGAAGACTTTTTTACTCTGAATCGAGCGAGCAAGTTTAAGATATTCAGCATGTGCCCACACAAGAGGCATAGCTCCCAGTGTAGGCCTTCCGTTAAACAAAAGTTTTGAGGGAATATCTTTCGCATCCCAAATTTGCTCAGGAAGTAAGTAGTTTTCACCAGACTGACTTACTAAGTGTTTTAAGAGTTCTTTTGCATATTTAAAGTCTTTTTTAGCGACTTCATAGTGAGCTCTTTCCCCAACAAGAAGGGGCCATCCTCGGCCTATTCCAGTGCCATTAAAAGGATTTCCACTTTTATCTTCCCCATAACCATCTTCATTATATCGCTTCCATACGGGACCACATTTAGTTTCTTTTTTAAGTAGGTGATCAATTACTTTGATCGTATTTAAAATATGAGGGTCTTTGGCAGATCTCAAGCCAAAGCGAACAAGAGCTAAAGCATCTGTACTTACAATTTCACTTGCCGGTTTAAAAGCATGATCAGGCGGTCTGTTTTTAACTTCTACAATTTGTTTCTCTGACTTTTCTTTTGTATCATCGGGTGTAATGCGTACGTAATAACCTTCAACGCCTACTTTTTTGGCCAGCTTTGTATTTGAAACATAGGTCCAGTTTTCAATATTATCATTCCAGTAATCAGCCACTTCTCGAATATATTCAGCAGCCTCTGTTAAACCCTTTTCTTCAAAAAAATCAGCTCCGACTAAAAGAGCTGAAATTTCACAAGCGAGAGTGAATGGCGTAAGCCCTCCATCTTCCTCCCATCTATCTTGAAGAGTTACAGGCCCGTTTTTTACTAAATATATGACTGCTTTAGAGACTAAAGGCCATGGGTCAAACCACTTTAAAGCGGAGTGTCTTTTTAATGATCCGGCGAGTAAAATGGGGAGGGCTGTCTCATCCATTTGGATATTACTCCAATAAGGTTTTCCCGTATGCCAAAGGCATTGAGCGAAGTGCCCATCGGCTTCTTGTACACTGGATAAAAAATGAAGGATCAAGCGTGCTGTTTCTTTGTCATCAGAGGCTAAGAATCCTCCAGCTATTTCTACAAGATCTCTAGGCCAAATTAAATGATAACCTCCAAGATCGTTATCTCCTTTAATAGAACCCCAGGGAATAGAAAGAGAGGCTATAACATTTCCAGGAACAATTTTCCCTAAATGAGTATTTAAAACCATCATGCTTGTGTCAAAGAGCTCTTTAGCTTCTGAGTCTAGAAAGGGAATCTTAGGCTTATTTTTTAAAACATATTCCCAGCCCTCGATATGCTTTTTTAAGAGATGATCAATAGCGTGGGAGAAAGTAGCTTTGGCTTCTTTTGCTGCTTCATAAAATGAAGTACCAAAAGAAAGAGCCAGCGTGAATTTATTTTGAGTAGCCTTAAGATCGATTTCTCCTGTTAAAGCTATATTTCCATCGCGTGCAGATGTATAAGTGTTTTTAAGACATTTATTTTTTTTGAGTTCTGTCCAACCGTCACTGTTACCTACATAACCACAAGAAAGTTTTTTAAAAGGCTCACTGCACCCTAAAACTAGGTGAATATGTTTCCTAAAAGCGTTGAGGTACTCAACACCCTTATAAGTATCAACTAATCCTGTATTGTGAGCGCCAAAGCCATAAATATGAGGAGAGAGAAGAACAAATAGTTTTAAAGGTTTTTTGACGAGGGGAATAAATTCGACTTGTTGGATAAGTGTCGCGCTATAGGGGTTGCAAAAGACCGTCTTTTTAATTTGGTACTGTTTTTTTTTACAGGTATTAATGATTTCGTAACCTGCTACACCAGACTTAATATTGCGACACTCAGTCTTGCAGTCTCTTTTTTCCTCTGAAAAAAAAGTTTTTCCATCTGTGACAAGAAACTGCATGTCACGAGTGTTAGGTTTGTCTACATTTGGGAAGTAAACTTCATTCACAATTCCATGTGAGAGTGTAAACCAAATTCGGCTTCGAGTGAAAGGGGCCGTGCCTACGCCTGTTTTCTGACTAGATGTCCATCTAGGTTCAGAGCCTGGTTTCCCAGGTGCTATCTTGCGGACCATAGAAAAATTCTCCTATTTGGTCCGTTTTATAAATTTGCAAGATTAAATTCAACTCAGCTTATCTAGCTAGTATTGGATCAGGAGTTAAGAGTCTTATTTTCCATTGGTCAGCATTCTCTAGCTCAATAGCAGGACTGTTTCCACTATGTTTTTCAGGTTTGCGTTCGGAAAAGCCATCATTGTAAGTGATTTCAAATGGATTGTTTAAAGTAAGCAGAAGCTGGCTGAAAATATCTAAAAAATCATTCTCTCGATTACATTTAAAACTTTGAAGTAAGAGGGGGTTGTCCTTGCTAGTCGTTTCGATATTGATTTGTAAAGTAAAAGGCAATTCGCAATGCTGGACAACTAAACAATCACTCGATTTAAGGTGATTAAATAATCGATTGGCTACTTTGCTTGTTGTCAGATGCTCCTTTTTCCAATCTCTTGGATGATCTCCAGCATAATAACTAATACAATTTATATTAGTTCCTGGCTGAAAACGGTAGGTTTCTAAAAGATTCATCATTAAATCCTGGTTTAAGGAGGTGAGCTGGTTGAAGGAGTGCCGCTGGATTCCAATACACTTAATTTATAGGTATCGGCGGTTGTATTTGCTTTGAAATTGCGTGTTAAACAAACTTTTAAATTCCAATCTGAAAGTTTTGCATCAAGGTCTCGTCTGAGGTGATCAAAAGTGTAACCTGTAATTTTGAAAACTCTGTTTTGATCTTTTCTATCCCTAGATCTATGCGGTGTTAAGGTGAAATTGAAGTTAAGCGCATTTATTGAAGTAAGATCAAATGTTTCGCGCAATTGTAGAGTTATTGTTATGAAATTTAAAACTGAAGGGAGAGTTTCCAGTCTTGTGTCTTGCTTGTTGTATGATGAAAAAGTTCGACGTGAAGGGAGCTCATGAGAGACGCATAATACATTAGTCATACTTTTGAGTATGGGGTTGTTTTTTTACAAAAGATTCTATTAGGTGAGTGTGATTATTGCAAAGTAAATAAATAGAGGAGTTTAAAAATGTCCTTGCTAAAATTAGTGTAAATTTTCTATTTGTGAGTCAGAAGGGGAGTTTCTGAGCTAGGGTGAGGTAATGAACAAAAATAAGCAAAAGCAAGAAAATGATACCAGACTATTTAAAAGTGGCTTTTTAGAGTTTTTAACTCGGGTGCCTCCAAGAGTTGCCATTTCGTATAATTTATTATGCTCAGCAGCACTACTAACTATTAATTTTCGATTCGGATTTGTTTCATCTATAGGAGTAACAGCTCTTTGGGTTGTTACAGGTTTTTTTTCTTGGACACTCGCTGAGTATCTTTTGCACCGTTTTTTTTTCCATATGAAGTCAGATGCTAAGTGGGTAAAAAAAATAGCTCATACTATGCATGGCATACACCATGACCATCCTAATGACTACTCACGTCTTTTTATGCCTCCGCTACCAGCGACTCTGTTTATGTTGTTTTTCTTTGTGAGCTTTTATCTTATCCTCAATGTTAGAGTCTTTGCTTTTTTGCCGGGTTTCTTGACAGGTTACTTAGCTTACGCTTACACACACTTTAAAACGCATCAAATTCGAGCACCTAAACTTTTGAAATTCATTTGGACCCATCATCTTAAACATCACTATCAAGATGAAGATAAAGCGTTCGGTGTTTCAAGCCCATTTTGGGATTTGGTTTTTAGAACATTGCCGAAAAAGGCTGTTGTGAGAACTCCTAAAAAGGATGAGAGTGAAATCTTAGAAGAAGAGTCTACAGTTCAAGACTAGTCGACAAAAACGGAGTCAATATCTTTTTGAATCTGAGTCTTGAGCTCGTCCAAAGAATGAAATTTCATTTCACTGCGAATAAATTGTTCAAAAATGACTTCTATTTCACCTGGGGTCTCTTTCTCTTCATAATCAAGTAGATGAACTTCAAGTTGGGGCGTCTTACGCCCGTCAATTGTAGGAGCAAAACCTAAGTTTGCAATACCTTGATGAAGCTCGCCATTGTTTAATACCCTTACTTGGTAAACTCCCAAGGGAGGTAGGGCTAATGTGTCTACGTTTAGATTTAATGTAGGAAAGCCAATTTGCATTCCAATCTGTCTTCCTGGAACTACTTTAGCTAAAATAGAGTAAGGTCTATCCAGCATTTGACTCACTTCCATCAATTTTCCTGCTTTGAGGGATTCTCTTATGCGAGTTGAAGAAACTTCTTGATGATTCAAACGGCAAAAGGTTTGAGGATGAAAAGAAAAAGAATATTTTTTTGAGAGAAGTTGAATCATATCGGCATTTCCCTCCTTTTTATATCCAATCGTTGCATCCGGTCCTAAAACTAAATGATCAAAAGGGATTTTCTCATGTAGTGACATTAAAAAATCATCTGCGGAGGTTTTATGTAACTTTTGATCGAATTCTAGTAAGATTAAAGTGTCTACGCCTTGATTTTTAATTAACTCAATACGGTGGTTAAGAGTGGAAATTAAGGGTGTGACAGTCTCAGGTCGAATCTGAGAGTACGGGTGACTTTTAAAAGTAAGAGTAATACTTTTTCCCTTAGAACCTTTAAGCTCTCGTAGTTTAGAAAATATTTTTTGGTGACCTAAATGAACTCCATCAAAAAAACCAATGGTTAAAACAACAGGATCACATTTTGTGAATTGATCATGGATTTCATGGATTATTTTCACAACTGTCTCCTGAGATTAAGATCATCTATAGTTAATAGTTCATCGCAATTTTGAGCAGACTCTAAGTTAAAAGATCCAACGTGTGTACGCACAAGTGTTTCTAGAAAGGCGCCACAGCCTAGTAATTGTCCTAGATCATGTGCAATGGATCGAATGTAGGTCCCGCTTGAACAGGTGACTGTAAGATGAATATGAGGGTAGGTATAATCATGCAAAATGATTGCAACTCGTACTTTTTTAGACTCTCTTGGTATCTCAATGCCCTTTCTTGCAAGTTCGTAGAGCTTTTTTCCGCCGATTTTTTTTGCTGAAAACATAGGGGGACATTGAAGGATTTCTCCCTGGAATTTCAGAATAGCTTGTTCAACTTCTACAAGAGTTGGAATTTTATCAGATGTTGATATTAGCTCTCCATCAATGTCGTAACTATCTGTGGTGCGACCTAAATGAATCTGTGCATTGTATGCTTTATCTGAGAGCAAAAAACGATTAGATAAGCGTGTATAGGGACGGCCAATTAACATCACCATTAAGCCTGTAGCAAAAGGGTCCAGTGTACCCGCATGTCCAATACATCTCACTCCAGTTAGTTTTCTTAGAAAAGAAACCAAGTAAAAGGAAGTCTTTCCTTTAGGTTTATTAAGTAGAGCAAGTCCAGTTAAGTCGTTTTTAAGAATCATCCTCAGCTGGAGTTGGAGGGTTTTCAAGTTTTATTTTCTGAAGAAGATCATTGATTTTGATTTGCTTTTCAATTGTATCGTCTATATAAAAAGTAAGCTGCGGAAAGTATCGCATCACTACTTTTTTAGAAGCTACAACTGCAATAAAGCCTGCTGCTGATTTTAAAGCTGATAGAGTCTCTTGTTTTTCCTTTTCAGTTCCAATAACACTAATATATACTTTAGCATTATGCAGATCTCTGCTGATGTCTACTTGGGTAACAGTAGATAGTTCGTGAAGATTAGGGTTTTTAACATTCTCTCTAATTACTTCGGATAAAACTTCTTTAAGTAAAGAGTTTAAACGGTCTGTTCTCTTAATTACCATAATACCTAAAGAGTTGGGGTTAAGTAAGTTACTTCAAAGCTTTCAATGATGTCACCTACTTCAACGTTGTTAAAGTTTTCAAGGAGAATTCCACATTCCATTCCTTTCTTGAGTTGTTTGACATCTTCTTTTTCTCTTTTCAAGGAAGCTATTGAGCCTTTCCAAATTTCTTTTCCAGCCCGCAGAACTCTCGCTTTGTGGTTTCTGCTAATAGTGCCCATAGAAACTTGGCAGCCTGCAATTTTACCTATTCTAGAAGCTTTGAAAATAGCTTTAACCTCAGCTTTTCCTTTTTCTTCTTCATTAGGTATCTTGTCTAGCGTTTTTACCATAAGTTCTTTAACAAGATCTACAGCTTCATAGATAATTTTAGGCATTTTGATAGGAACATTAATCGATTTCATTAACTCTTCAGCATGGCTTTCAATACGAGTGTGGAAACCAATAATAATAGCTCCAGCCGTTTTAGCTAAGTGAATATCTGATTCAGTAACTTCTCCAACTCCTTCATTAATAAAGAGGAGAGTCACCTTGTCTGTTTCTATTTTATTTAAAGATTGCTTAAGCGCTTCAAGGGATCCTTGTACATCCGCTCGTAAGATAAGAGGAAGGAGTTTCTTCTGCACTTTGTCGTGAGCCGTATCACTTAAGAAAGATTCCTGAAAGTTTGATTTTTTAGGAGCAAAGCGCTCTTTTTGAGATTCTTTGTATCTCATATCTGAGATAGTCTTAGCTTCTTTTTCGTCTTTTACAACAATAAATTCGCTGCCTGCTTCCGGAAGTCCTGAAATACCCGTAATTTCAGCTGGCATTGACGGCGTTGCATGCTGTAGTTTCTCTCCTTTATCGTTAATCATTGTCTTGATACGAGCGTATTGAGTGTCAAATACTAATGAATCTCCTACATTTAACGTTCCGTTGTGAACGATCAATGTAGCGACATTACCCATCCCTTTGTGAATTTCAGACTCAAGAACCATTCCTCTAGCTCGAGTATTAGGATTTGCTTTAAGTTCTAAAAGCTCCGATTGAATGGCAATGAGTTCAAGAAGTTCGGGAACCCCTTCGCCACTTTTTGCTGAGCAGTTGACCATAACAGTACTTCCGCCCCATTGCTCGGGTACAAGTGAGTGGTCTGCAAGACCTCTATAAACTTCGTCAGGATTGAACGCTTCTTTATCAGACTTATTTAAAGCTACAATAATTGTGACGTTTGCAGCCTTAGCGTGTTTAATTGCTTCAATAGTCTGATCTTTAATTCCTTCATCACCGGCAACGACAAGAACAATAATATCAGTAACATTGGCCCCTCTATTTCTCATAGCTGAGAAGGCTTCGTGTCCAGGAGTATCTAAAACTGTTATAGGTCCATGAGACGTATTGCATTGAAAGGCACCAATGTGCTGAGTAATAGCTCCCGCTTCATAGTCTACACGGTTAGATTTCCTGATAGAATCTATTAAACTCGTTTTCCCATGATCGACGTGTCCCATAAAGGCAACTACCGGAGGACGGATTATGCAATCCTTAGGGTCCGTTTCAGCAATTTCTTCTTCAAGCGTTTTATCCGTAATTTGGATTCTTTCTTGTTCTGCTGTATTTAATTTAATTTCACAGTTTAATTCGTGCCCAATTAATTGAATGGTTGTTTCGTCTTCCAAAAAGTCGTTCAAGGTTAAAGTTAAACCTTGTTTGAAAAGGACGGTGATTAACTCAGAAGCTTTTACCTTCATCGCGGCCGCTAAATTTTTAATAGATATCGGCGCTCTAACAGATAAGTGAGAAGGACGTATTGTCCTATCTTCTTCTTGAAGCCTTTTAGACTTTAAAGGTCTTCTCCTTCTTCGCTGCCAAGTACCTTCATCGGGTGAAACCAAACCATGACGTGTTCTAGAATCGAAATTTCCCGGTTGGTTTTGTCTCTTAATAGGAGGCAGGTCTTGGTAGCCTTTGTTTCTTCCTAATTTTGGAAGAGGTCTATTATCATTTTTGTTGCCGGCCTTTTTAAGGTTTGACTTAGTTTCCATTCCTGGAGAACTCTTCTCTAATGCTTTAAGATCTTTTTTATTCGCAGCGCTTGAAGAGGACGAGGGTGTTGCTTCTTTTTTAACTTCTTTAAAAACCTTTGGGGGTTCTCTATGTTTAATAATAACAGGTCGATCTATAGGACGTTCTCTTTGGGCAGCTTTGCTTATTTTGAAAGGCTTGCGCTCTTCAATTTTATGTTTAGGCTTTTCTAGAGGTTTCGGAGCTTCTTGAACAACTGGAGGAGGTTCCTTTTTGATAGGCTTTAGTTCAGGCTTTTTAACTTCAACAACTTCAGGCGGGGCTGATTTTTCTACAGGAGTTTTTTTAGGTTTCTCTTCTTTTACTGTGTCTGCAGCTTTTGAAGAGTCCTCAGGTTGCTTCTTATTTAATTTGTTTTTTATTTTACCCAAATTTAAAGAGTCAGCAAGCTGTTTGTTTTTAATGGACAGTTTAATGTTTTTAGTCAATTTCTTCTCCCTTTTGCCTGATCTCAGCGTGTATTAAATCCAGCATTGCTTCACTTACACCAGGAACTTCAGTAATTTGTTCAGAGGTGGCCTGCAGTATTTTTCGTTTTGTATCAAAACCGGCTTCAATAAGGTTTTCTACAATCATATTATTAACTTCGCGCAACTCTAATGGCTGATCTAAAGAAGGGTCTTCTGATTCAGCTAATTCGATTTTTTGTATAGCGAGAACTTTTCTATATTCTGTCATTCTTTTAACGGTTATTTCGGCATCGATGAGGCGTCCATTGAGCCTTGCATTCATTCCCTTTTTACCAATAACTGTAGGGAAATCATCATCATCAACAACTATCGTAACAATACGATCTTGTTCATTAATGCTGATTTTCTTTATCTCCACAGGAGATAAAGCGTTTTGAAGGAGTTCAATCGGATCATCTGCATAAGGGATGATGTCGATCTTTTCATTATTTAACTCTCTTACTACATTCTTAACCCGGCTCCCTCTCATTCCAACACAGGCTCCAACAGGGTCGATGCGTGGGTCTGTAGATTGAACCGTAATTTTAGTTCTGTAGCCCGCCTCTCTAACGATAGAGTGAATAGTAATCACAGAGTCACTAATTTCAGGAACTTCCTGAATAAAGAGTTGTTTTACAAAATCAGGGCTACTACGACTGAGAATAACTTCAGCGCCCCCATTATCTGTGTCTTTAACTTCTTTAAGAAGAGCTGTTACTTTATCTCCAACATTGTACCGCTCTGTTTTAGGGTACTCTCTCATGGGCATTAAAGCCTCTACTTTACCTAAATCAACAAGAATATCAGACCCTCTGATAAATTGCTTTATAGAGCCCGAAACTATTTCGTTCACCCTATGTCTATATTCATCATAAATAACATCACGCTCAGCACCTCGAAGTTTTTGACTGATTACTTGCCTGGCTGTTTGAGCTGCAATACGCCCAAAGTCTTTCGGCGTAATGGTCACTTCAATGAGCTCACCCAACTCTGAGTCAGGGTGAGCTTCAAGAGCCTCTTCCAAGGAAATTTCTTGTTCTTGCTTCTTAGCCTTTTGAACAATAAGTTTTTTTCCATAAACGGCAATGTCACCTGATTCATAGTCAATCTCAATGCGCACATCTTGGACTCCTTTAACACTTTTTTTTGCAGCTGCATAAAGAGCGTCTTCAATGGCTTGTAAAACGATCGTACGTTTTATTCCTTTTTCCCTATCTAAATAGTCTAAGATAGCTATGAGATCTTTGTTCATCATGGTATGCCTTTTATCTTGTATGAGGTTATGAGTTATCTTGGTTGTTATCTTCATCAGACACATCATCTTGATGATTCGATGTGATAATAATATCATCTAATACATCGCTGTGCTGAGAATTTTCTTTTAGAGATAATGCT
This sequence comes from Chlamydiota bacterium, assembly GCA_022601335.1. Lineage (GTDB taxonomy): Bacteria > Chlamydiota > Chlamydiia > Chlamydiales > JAAZZY01 > JAJACV01. Next base: position 28,037 of record JAJACV010000002.1, read on the forward strand.
ATTTTCTTGTGTTCAGGATCAATTTTGATCACTTTAGCAGTTATCTTGTCTCCTTTAGATATAACGTCCTCAACTTTTCCAAAAGGTTTGCTTGAAAGTTCTGTGACATGAATCAAGGCTTCCATTCCATTGTCTAACTCAACAAAGGCTCCAAAAGCTGTGATTTTTGTAACAGTTCCTGTCACTGTTGAACCAATAGGCACTTCTTGCTCTAAAAATTTCCACGGGTTATCAGCTAGTTGCTTCAAGCCTAGAGTGATTTTTTTGCTTTCTTTGTCAACGGTTAAGACTTTAGCTTTAACTTTTTCATTTTTCTTTAAAACTTCAGTTGGATGAGAAATTTTCTTTGTCCAGCTTAAATCAGAAATATGAATGAGGCCATCGAGTCCTGGCTCTAACTCTACAAAGGCGCCATAGTTAGTTAAGTTTCTTACCTCGGCCTCAACAATCGCTCCTACTGGGTAGCGATCTTCAACATCCTCCCATGGATTGCGTTCTGTTTGCTTGATTCCTAAGGAAATTTTACCTTCTTGTTTTTGAATTGACAAGACTATTGCTTCTACCTCTTCTCCTTTAGAGACAACCTCTGTTGGGTCTGTAATATTTTTTACCCATGACATTTCAGAGACGTGAATCAAGCCTTCTATTCCAGCTTCAATTTCAATAAAAGCTCCATAAGGAAGTAAGTTTACAATAGTTCCCTTCACTCGGGTTCCAGGAGGGTATTTTTTCTCTATCTCTTCCCAAGGGTTTTGATCTTTTTGCTTAAGTCCTAGAGCTACACGCCCTTTTTCTTTGTCTATGCTTAAAATCATGACTTCAAGTTCTTGCCCGATCTCTACCATTTCAGATGGGTGCTTGATTCTCTTCCAAGTCATGTCGGTAATGTGAAGTAGGCCATCAATTCCATTTAGATCTAAGAAAACACCAAAATCAGTGATGTTTTTGACGGTCGCTGCGTGAACTTCTCCGACTTGAATATTTTCAAGCATTTCCACTTTTTTAGAGATGCGCTCTTCCTCTAGCAGTTCTCTTCTTGATACGACAATGTTTTTGCGTTCAATATTGATTTTCAATATTTTGAAATCAAAAACTTTGCCAAGATAGTCATCTAAATTCTTAATGCGTTTGTTGTCAATTTGTGAACCCGGGAGGAACGCTTCCATACCGATATCGACCATAAGGCCACCCTTGACTTTTCGAATGACTTCTCCTTCGATAATACTTCCTTCTTTACAATGCTCAAGGATGTATTCCCACTTTCTTTGTTTGTCAGCTTTTTCCTTGGAAAGAACAATCTGTCCAATGTCATTCTCTGGTTGCTCCAATAGAATTTCAATTTGATTTCCTAATTCAATTTCTTCCGATCTTGAGAATTCTTGAATAGGGATAAGGCCTTCTGATTTAAGTCCAACATCGACAACAACAAAGTCTTTAGTAATTTCTACAATAGTACCTTTGAGTAAAGAGCCTACTGTAAGCTCATTTCGATTTTCTCCGACTCCTTGACTTTGTCCATCTAATAATTGTCGAAACAAAGAAGCATCTTCCTCTTTGAATTCAACATCATCTAAAATGTTATCGTGTAATAGGTTTTCTGATTGGGTTGACATGGTTAATAATTCTCCTTAATAGTTTCTCTCTTCTCGAAGATCTAGTTGGAAATCTGATTTGATAAACAGTGTTAGATCTACGGTCAGTAGAGTTTTTGAAATAAAATGTTAGCAGAGAGAGGTGAAAAAAGGCAATAAGTAAATAGAACTTTATTTTAAGATATATTTTTATTGATACTTTTTGAATAAAAAATTAATCTTTCTTATAAAGTAAAGAGTCGATGAACACACTGATTATGAAATTTGGAGGAGCTTCTCTCTCCTCCCCAAGCCGCTTTTCTGCAGTAGCGGATCTTATTTTAAAGAAAACAATTGATTATGATCGAGTTCTTGTAGTCGTTAGCGCCATGGCTAACATGACGGACCAGCTCATACAATTGGGGTGCTCTGTACATCCGAACCCCCCTCAGAGAGAATTAGATATGCTCATAAGTATAGGGGAAAGGGTTAGTACCTCTTTACTTTCAATGGCTCTTCAGGCCAAAAAATGTAAAGCCATTAGTTTTACAGGGAGTCAATCTGGTATAATTACTTCAAATAAGCATAGTCAAGCGCGTATTTTAGATGTACGCCCTACAAGGCTTAATCATTTTTTGAACTTAGGTTATGTTGTTATTGTTGCGGGATTTCAAGGAGTGAGTCTTGAAAAAGAGATTACGACACTCGGCAGGGGAGGTTCTGATACTTCTGCAGTAGCTTTGGGAATCTCTCTAGACGCTGATAAAGTAGAGTTTTTTAAAGATGTAGAGGGGCTTTATGAAGAAGACCCGAAATTAAACCCCCATGCAAAAAAACTGCCTTTTTTGACTTATCAAGAAGCTCTTTTGCACATTAAGGATGAATCCGCGGTTTTACATCCAAGATGTATTCGCTTAGCAGAGGCAAATGGAATTCCTCTTTTTATACGTTCATTTAATAAAGACGACTGCCTTGGAACTAGAATTCAAGGTGGCATGAGATCGTTTAAAAAAAAAGTATATGAGACGATCTTTTAAAAAGAACTTTCCATTGAGAAAAAAAGCTGAATTTGAAATGGTTTACGTGATTTATTAAAGAGGCCATGGATGAAAAAACTTCTGAGAAGTTTTCCTTCAATAAATATTCTTAACCACTCAGGAGTGAGTCCTGAGCAGGAATCTCATTATCGAGAGATTATTCAGACCAATTTATCACAAATTGTTTCTGAAAATTTTTATGAATTGGAAAAAGAAGGCGAGCAAATTGAATTCCTAAAATCTAAATTGCCCTTTATTCGCTGGAAAATTGAAAAGGATGTGCCGTCGAGTGTCTCTTTGCTCTTTGTTTATAAGTATCGAATCTATTCTTCAAAATTTATCTATGATATTATTTCGCGCTGGCTTGTTCCTGGGAAACGGTTAAATATTTCACTATACTTTGGAAGCGATTTTAAATTTGTACAAGACCCTTACCAGCGCTACATAATGATTCAAATGCTTTTGGATATAGAGTCTTATAAAGATCTTACTATTGTAAATAAAACACTCTCTCATCTTGCTAAAGAAATTGAACTTGGGGTTACCTCTCTAGATCAAGGGATGAGGATATTAGAAATAAAGGGACTTACCCTAGATGATAAAATTAGTGTTGTACAAGATCGAATTGTTTCATTGATAAATCGAAAGCCGAAATATTTTGATCGAGAATTGCTGGTTGAAATGCAGCATTTTTTTGTTTTTTCGAGAGAAAACTTTAAACTACTTCGATCGCCTTGGCATATGTCGCGAATGATTTGCTGGCAGTATTTTTTTCGAAAAATATTTGGCTATCTAAAAGATCCCCATAACTCTAAAAGAATGTTCCGCATTAAGCTTATGCATACAGAGTTGAGCACTTCTTATGGGGCCAAGCGTGTTCTAGGGGTTTTAATTGGAGTTTCTTATATAGGGGATAGTGAATGTTTTGGTGAGAAGCAAATCGAAACAGCTATTAAAGCTCTTATCCCTGAGGCAAAAGTGGTTGAAGGTTCCTTTTTTTCACATAAAAAAAGGGGGGAAGAAACTCCGCTTATGTATCTCGAAATTGAGAAAAAAGATAAGGCCTTTTTTTCCTGCTCTGAGCTAGAGCGTCTCAAATCTATCTTAGCTGAAAGCTTAAAAGGACGTGTTGAGCAGTTAATGCATCCCATTTTTATGCCTCGGAATGAGGAAGAAGTGATGCGCAATATTTTAAATTTGAGTAAGCAGCTTAAGTCTAATGATGATATTCCTCAAATTATTATTCAATTTGATAAGCAAGACGGAAATCATATTCTCTTCCTCGTCATTTTATTGCGTGTTGTGAAGGGAGATGACAATTCTGTACAAGAGCTTTGTTTAGACAATGATTTTAAATATGAGTTTATTCCAGATAGGATAAAAATTGTTGGTAAAGTGAAAAAAGGGTGCCTCAAAGAGGCGAATGTTTTTTATGTGCGCTTTAGGAAGGATGGTTTTTTGAGACAAGATCACTCTCTTGATTTATATAGAGCTAGACAATCTGTACTTACTGAACTGTATCGTGTTTTTTCGGATGTGCGAGACTATAATGGAGGGATGATTGCGAAAGAAAATGAAATATTTAATAACTTTAAAAAACATATGAATAAACAGGGCTCCTATAACGAAGTGCTCTTGGAGAACTTCTTCTACTCTCTGTCTCCAGTTATTGTTAGGAGTGTGGTATCTGTAAATCTTTTAGATACCTCTTTTCATATTTTATTAGAGTTTATAGAAGATGAGCGTCCGTCTGATGAGGGGTATTCTCTTAAATTTTCTTACCAGCCTCACTATATTTTTGCTTATGTTGTTACAAGAAACTCTTCTTTTCATAAACATGTTAATAAAGCTTTAGATCGACTGAATCTAGGAAGGTTTAAAATTATTTCCAGTTTTCTACAAATTGAGGGCGCCTTTTACTTAACTTTAGTTTATCAAAGTGATCGATCTGAGGATAGAAGATGTTTTTGTGACGCCCTAAGAAAAACACTTGAAACTTGGAAGTCAAATCTTTAGGTTTTTATTAGTATCTAGGATAGTCATGAGAACTCCTGAGAACATAATCATCAAAACACCTAAGTAGTTATAGAAAGAAGGTGTTTTATTAAAGAAAAGCCACTCGCCTAAAAAAGCAAAAATAATGGTGAAGTAGAGAAAAGCTCCAGCAAATCGAATGCGAATTGTTCTCACTGCAACTGAGAGTAGGTATTGGTAAATTAATCCCGAAAATCCCACGATTCCTAAAAGTAGCCATTCTTTACCTGTGAATGTTCCAATTTCACTAACAAAGGCTCTTGGAGATATTAGAAAAATAATAATGGAGCCGAATAAAAAGAGATAAAAGTTCATTCGGTAAGGTGTTTCACATTTAGCCTGAACTCTAGTCGCTACATAGGATATCGCAGCCAAGACACTCGCTACAACTCCTGCAATAAAACCTGCATGGAAAGAGGAGAAATCAGGGCCAACAATCAAAACCACTCCAGCAAAACCAATGAGTAGAGGCCACCATATCAAAGGAGGAATAGGAATTTTTTTCCAGATCAAACTAATAATGGGAATATAAAGAGGTGAACTAAAAATGATCACAACTGCTGTGCTTAAGGGTATTTTTTGAATCGCATAGAAATAGCACAGTAGTGTAGCGGTGGCAGATAGAATGCGAACAATGGTAGATCTCCAGTCGCTTACTTTGAGGACCTCTTTAAGGGGCTTTTTTTTCCTTATAAAGGGAAGGGCGCCAATTAATACAACAAGGCTAATGAGAAAGCGTATCAGTGAGATGCTGTTACTTGAAACTTGAGAACCTATGAGTTTTACAGCTGTTGCCATTCCAGCAGCTGCAAAACAGCTAAGTAGTACTAAAGGGATGCCTTTAGACGGATTGTGCATTTGCTCTGGGATCTTTGAAGTCATATTTAAAAAACTTAAGGACGCGTTTATTAAGCCCTCTTCCATTGTTAACATTGTCCCAAAGTCGCTTCACTCCGAATTTCTCCATGGGAATATCAGAGAAATCAGCTTCATTGCCTATACAGACTCTTCTTACCTGATTGCGAGCTAAATGTCCATTCACCCAAAGATCATCGTTATGATATGCTGAAGGGCAGAGGTTTAAGTTGAAATAACTCTCGTTAAAAAAAGAGCGTCTGTAGCAAATACCCCAAACTCCTGTTAAAATATCTACCAGCTTTGAATCACTAGTTTTCTTGAGCATGATAGTTTGTGACCCTGAGTAAGAGAGGTCTCTTAGGTATGCTGTTTTAACGAAGGGGAGATTGAAGTAGCGGCGATTTAAAATCTTTCCTCTGTAGCCATAAGCTTGATTGGGATCCTCGAGGGAGGCTTGAACAAGATTTTCTACCCAATTTGAGGGGTAGCAAGTGTCGTCATCGGCAGTGATAATAATGGCATCATCTTTAACGTTTGACTTGAGAAGGGGGAGTAGCTTGGTATTTGAGCCAAAATCATCGCAAAAACGAACGTCAACGTTGTAGTTATGCATAAAGGTCGGGATTTCTTCAGGAGTCATCTTTTGAGAGGATCTCCTATATAGATGGCAAAGCCATAAAATGGTCTTAAAGCCTTGGTAAGATTGTTTCTTAAGAGATTCAAGCATGGGAGTAATATGTTGAATTCTCTGGGGAGTTGTTGTGAAGGAGATTAAAACTTGGGGGCTCAAAATGACCTCTTGCTGTTAAGGTTAAGGTAGTGTTATAGCTTAAGTTTTAAATAAAGTAGAGTTAGAAGAGTCTGAACATGTTAAATAGTTCTCTTTTTCTCAAACAGCTTTAGTTATATTTTAAATTAAAAAAAACGTTATATGCTTGATTATTTTTTAAAATAAAGGTATAATAAGATAAACAAACTGGTATTTAATATGAAAAAAACGTCTCTTACGCTGTATAGAATGGGTTTAGGTGCCTTTTTAGGTGGGTATCACTTAGCTCTTTTTATTTTAGCCCCTCTCTTTATAATAAAATTTGGGCTTCCCTCTGTGGCTATTTTAGTCTCAGCTTTCCTTCTTTTTGTTCTTTCAGGAATAGCTATTACAGCTGGATATCATCGATACTTTTCTCATAGATCATTTAAAACCAATGGTTTAGTGGAGTTTGTGCTTCTGTTCTTTGGAACAGTGGCTGTACAGGGTAGTGTTCTCAGATGGGCTTACGAGCACCGATTGCACCATGCGTATGTAGATTCCGATAAGGATCCCTACACCATCAAAAAAGGGTTTTGGTATGCTCACTTTCTATGGCTTTTCGATAGGCCTCAAGAGGTTAACAATAAGCTAGTTGGAGATTTAACTCAGAATAAAATGGTTATGTTCCAATATCGTTTTTATGCTCCCTTAGTCCTTCTTACAAATGCGGCACTTATTTTTGCTGTCGGTCTGTTATTTCATAACTTTTTAGCAGCATTTATTTTTGCGGGCCTTTTTAGAATTTTTCTATTACATCACTTTACTTGGTTCATCAACTCATTAGCCCATACTTGGGGATCACAAATGTTTTCTAGAGAGCATTCGGCTGTAGACAATTATGTTATTTCTCTAGTTACTTTTGGAGAAGGTTATCATAACTATCACCATACTTTCTGTAGTGATTACCGAAACGGCATTAAATGGTACAATTTTGATCCTACAAAATGGACTATTTGGCTTCTTGAAAAACTGGGCCTTGCTAGAGATTTAAAACGTACAAAAACGTTTATCATGAAAAAAAAGCAAATTCAGTATGATACGCAGTATCTTATAAAAAGGCTTAAGTCAAGATTGCTCGCAAATAGAGAGCAGTTGGAGTCTAAAGTTTCGTCTTCTTCTAAGACACTTTTGGATAGCTTATCTAAGTTGAGCGATCGCTATGCTTTATATGAAAGAATGAAGAATAATTTGAAGGAAGCCGCACCAGCTCAAACCCTTCAAACGATTCAAAACGAGCTTCAGCAGCTTAAATCCTCTTTTGAAGATCAATGGAAAAGTTGGTTAAAGCTTTCAAAGCAAATTCTTCAATCAAAAGAAACCGCTAGACAAGCCGTTTAATTACTTTAGACCCCTTTATTTAAATTAGGATTTAATTTGAGAAAAGGGGTCTCTTTTTTTGTTTTCCATTTATAAATATAAACTCTTTTCTCTTTGCTGTTTAAAAAAAAGTTTTATTTTCCAAAAAGAGTCAAAAAAAAATTTTTATTTTACACTCAATCTTTATTGCAATAAATTGATTATTCTCGTATAAATCTTCATATATTCTTTACACAATATTCACGAAGGAGTGGTTATGAGTTTTTCAATGTCAAATATCGGATGTTCAACACTAGGAGTTTCTAGTGCTGTTGGAGCCGGGGCTTGCTTGTATCAAGCAGCTAATACAGTTAATAATGCTATGAAAGAGATGGATCAGGCGCCAAAATCTTACCTTCAAAGGGCTATAGACAGTGTGATTGGAGAGCCAGCACACAAAGCTTCCCATGTGGTTCGCCATTTATTTGAAGGCGCTCTATGGGCTACTGTAGGTGTTGCTTTAGGTGCTGTTTCAGCTAGTGCTTTAGATCCAACAGGTACAGTTCCTGATTTGTTTGGAGCTCGTTGCTCACAAGATTCAAAAAAAGAGTCAACAACTTCGTTCCAAGACTTGACTAAAACACTTGTAGAAAACCTCAACTCAGGAGCTTCTAAAGTTAGTGGCTTTATGGACGGTGCTTACGATGCGACATTGGGTCGTTTAGATAAGGCTGCCTTTGGAGGTAACATGGGCAAAACAGGTAACGCAGTTCTGGCTTTTCTAGTAAAGACCGCTTCTAATCACCCTGTTAAATCTATGGCTATTGGAGGTGCTATAGCTGGTCGGAATGGGGTATATAGTCTCTACAGAATGATCAATGATAGAGCTGCCAAAAAATCAATATAAGCTTGCTAAAAGTTCTAAAAAAAAAAGGCGGATTTTCCGCCTTTTTTTTTGCTGTAAGTTAAAAAAATATCTTGAAAATAAATATATAAAATTTTAGAATCCTAATAAAAATTTAATAAAATCTTCACAAAGGGAGAGTGCCGTATGATAAACTTATCGACTCAAGCAAATACAGCTTTAGGAGCTGGAGCATTCGTTGCATCGGCGGTATGTACCTATCGATCACTAGGAGCTCTCTCAAAGACTGTGAAGGATATCTCAGTTGTAAATCATCCAAGTCCACTACAACGAGGGTTCAACTACGTATTTGGAGAATCTCAATCAAGAATATCTCATGTAGCTAAACATGTTGCAGAAGCTACATTATGGTGTCTTCCAGCTCTTGCATTAGGAGCTTTGGCTTCGGTATCTTTGGACCCCAAGGGTGCTATACTGCCCAACGATTCTTTAAAAGATTTTTTTCCGATCCATGTAAATGAATCTCAAGGTTCTGATAAGCCCTTCTTTGGGTTTTTTTCAAAATCTTCAGATGATCTGAATATTATAGAAAAACCTAATGAAGTGGATAGTTCCCTACTTACTGGGGCTATAAATATGATCTCATCAGGCTTCTCTAAAGTGGATTACATGGTCCAGAGTTATGGTCTTTACGGGTTGATAGGAAGCGCTTTTTACATGAATCACCAAAGTAATATGCGCTTGAATGAGCGTTTAGAAAAAATGCCTGCAAATATGCAGGTTTCCCTTTCGGGGGGGTCTGATGCAGATCAAACCAAGTTTGCTCAACTCCTGGCTGAACAGTATGAGAGTGCTAATACAAAGCTTTTGAATGCATTTGAAAAAACCGTTGGGAGCTTTACTACAACAATTAAAGAAGGTTTTAAAACCCTCGGCGGGGAAGTTAAGGTGTTAGGAACGCAATTTAAGGATTTAGGGACGAAATTTGAAGCATTATCAGCAAAAATGAAGGAGAACATTAATGAAGTTCATCTTTTAAGAGTAGCTGTAGATATTTTAGGTAAAGGAGGAGTGCCCCGTTCGGTTTCAAGAGCTAGTACAGGAAGCGCTACCAGTTTTGACGTTATAGATGGCAACAGCGTTGCAGGTAGTACGGGTGACAACGGCGGTACAAGTAGTGGTGGAGAAAGTATAGGGAATAGCTATGATAAGGTTCCTCTTGATGTACAAATTCCATGACAGCGATTTTGACGAGAGTCGTCGTCAGTGAGCTCTATGTTTGCTCGTTTTTAGATGGGAGGTCTCATTCCATTGATGGATGCACCTCCACTCGTGCTCGTAGCTTAAAATACTAATAGAGGCTGTTGAGAGGCTTAGATATTGGGCGTTTTGAGGGGCAAAGTTAACCCATCTGGCCCCTATTACACGGCTTATGTGTCCACTTGAAAAAAATGCCACGTCTCCTGGTATCTTTGAGACTTCTTCTAAAATGTGATCAGCTCTTTTGGCTACTTGTTCAATAGTTTCTCCATGAGGAACTCCATCCTTAAAAAGATTCCATTCTCTTTTAGTTTCACGGATTTTTGCAGTGCTGAGTCCCTCGTAATCTCCGTAATCCCATTCATAGAGATCGTCCGTGAGTGTGGCTATATCTTTATAGCCCGCAAGTTCACAAGTTTTTTGGGCTCTCCTTAAAGGGGAGACGTAAACTTTAGCAAATGGGATGCCTTTGAGAGCTTGTTTAAGACAAGTTGCCTCTTCTTCACCGTGAGGCGTAAGAGGAATGTCTGAGAGGCCTGTATGTTGTTTGCTCACACTCCATTCTGTCTCGCCATGGCGGATTAAAAAGAGTCTGTGTTTAAAATGGGGTGTTTCTTTATATGATCTCATAACTTTGTTCTATAAATTACCCTTGAATAAGTTGTCAATAAAGAGTAAAATTAATAAACTTCAGCAAATTATAAAGTTGAGAAAAGGATGAGTGAGAATCAAATTTTAATAGCCCCTTCTATTCTAGCAGGTGATTTTTCTAAGCTAGGCGATGAATCGAAAAGAATGGAACAAGCGGGAGCGGATGCTATTCATATAGATATTATGGATGGGCACTTTGTTAAAAATTTAACATTGGGACCTAAAGCCGTTGCAGCTATTAACAGGAGTACAGAACTTTTTTTAGACGTTCATATCATGGTCTACAACCCTTTTGATTATATTGAAAGACTGATTGAATCTGGAGCTAATCGCATCACTTTTCACTTTGAAGCAACAGAAGATGTGGAAGAAATATTAGAATATATCCGCAAATGTAATATAGAAGCGGGACTAGCTTTCTGTCCTGAAACATCCCCGACTATGGTTACAAGTTTTTTAGATAAATGTGATCTCATTCTTTTAATGACTGTGCACCCGGGATTTGGGGGGCAAAAGTTTTTAGATGACATGCTTTCAAAAATTAAATTGACAAGAGAGATGCTCGATACGCGTAAGATTAGACGCGGAGGAAAAGTAGTAGAGGAAAACCCTCAAAGTGTCCCTCCATTCCCCATTCAAGTAGATGGGGGAATTGATGATCAAACAGCTAAAAAATGCATTGAATCAGGTGCAAATAATTTAGTGTCAGGTACTTATTTATTTAAAAGCCCAGATCCTAGAGCAGCTATTGAAAGCCTGCGCAACCCTCTCTAATCAAGACTTGAATAACTTCGCTATTTATGGCATAATAAGACAAGATAAAATTAGGATTATACGTGACTGTACAAACTCAAATTACACCAGGCATGGTGATCTCTTTAAAAGGAGATCTTTTTCGTGTCGACTCGTGCGTGAAGGTATCTGCTAAAGGACCTTCTTTTATTAAATCAAAACTTAAAAACCTTATCACTGAAGAAGTTGTTGAGAAAAACTTTAAACCAACAGATAAAGTGGAAGAGGTTTTTTTAGATGAAAGACAGTTGGAGTATCTTTATCTAGAAGATAAAAACTATCTTTTTTTAGATATTGATAATTTAGAACAAGTAAGTGTTAGCCCGTCTGTTGTAGGACAGAAAGTTGACTTTTTGAAAGAAGGGGTCGAGGTTAAAACAGTCTTTTACGGTAGAACTGTTTTTTCTATTGAACTGCCTCAGTTTTTAGAATTGATGATTGCTAAAACAGAAGAATCGAAAGAGAAAATAACTGTATCAAACGCTACAAAAATAGCGACGCTTGAAACTGGAGCGAAAGTACAAGTTCCTCTGTTTGTAGACGTCGGTGACATTATTAAAGTAGATACAAAAAATTCAGAATATATTCAGAGAATTTAAAAGAGGAATTTTCAGTGGAGTTAGATTTAGATCAAATAAAAGAAATCTTAGATGCCTTTGAAGAAAGGAATATGCAAAAATTTGAGATCAAAAAAGGTGATTTCAAAATCACTTTAGAAAGAAACTCTAATGCATCCCAAGACCTGGTGAGCACACAAACTTATCTTCCTCATATGGGACAAGTTCAGCTACCCGGTATTCAAGCACAAGCTCCACATGACAACCCTATTATTGAAACCAATGCACCTCAAGAAGATGTTTCTTCTAGTGTCTGTGTTACCTCTCCCATGGTCGGGACCTTTTACTCAGCTCCCGCTCCAGGAGAGTCTCCCTTTGTTAAAGTTGGAGATTCTATTAAAGACGGGCAAGTTGTTTGTATTGTGGAAGCGATGAAGGTAATGAATGAAGTGAAATCTACAGAATCTGGGGTGGTTAAAGAAATCTTAATCGAAGATGGACATCCTGTTGAATTTGGATCTAAAATTTTCAGATTAGGGTAACTACATGAAAAAAGTACTCATTGCAAATCGTGGTGAAATTGCTCTTCGTATTATACGAGCGTGTCAAGAATTGGGCCTTCAAACCGTCGCTGTTTATTCAGAAGCTGATCACGAAGCTCTTCATGTCCTTCAAGCAGATGAAGCCATATGTATCGGTAAAGCTCCGTCTATTGAATCTTACTTAAAAATTCCTCATATTATATCTGCTGCTGAAATTACCGGAGCGGATGCGATTCATCCTGGATACGGTTTTTTGAGCGAAAATGCTAACTTTGCATCGATTTGTGAGAGTTGTGGTATTACTTTTATTGGTCCTGACTCTAAAACAATTGAGCTTTTAGGAAATAAGGCGAAAGCTAAAGAAACAGCTCAAGCTGCAAACTGCCCTGTGATTCCCGGTTCCGATGGTGTTGTTGAAAACCTTGAAAAAGGACTTGAAGTCGCTAAAAAGATAGGCTTTCCTTTGTTGATCAAAGCCGTTGCTGGAGGTGGAGGTAAGGGGATTCGTTTTGTTTATAAAGAAGAAGATTTTGAAAAATTTTTCATTCAGGCTCAAACAGAAGCAAAAATGAATTTTAACAATGATCAACTCTACTTGGAGAAAATGATTGTCAATCCAAGACACGTGGAAGTTCAAGTAATGGGAGATCAACATGATCATTACATCTATCTTGGAGAAAGAGACTGCACGATTCAAAGAAGGCGTCAGAAACTTATTGAAGAAACTCCCTCAGCGGTATGTAGCCCTGAGTTAAGAAAAGAGCTTGGAGAGGCTGCAGCTCGTTTAGCTAGAGTAGCTAAATATTCTTCAGCTGGAACCGTAGAATTCTTACTGGATGAAGACTTAAAATTCTATTTTATGGAAATGAATACACGTATTCAAGTGGAACATACTGTGACAGAAGAATTGACAGGTGTCGATCTTCTAAAAGAACAAATTAAAGTCGCAATGGGGCACCCCTTAAGCCTCACTCAAGATCAAGTTGAATATCGTGGACACGTTATTCAGTTTAGAATTAATGCTGAAGATCCAGCTAATAATTTTGCACCCTGTCCTGGAAAACTGGAATATTATATGCCTCCAGGTGGACCTCACGTAAGAGTCGATAGTGCTTGCTATGCAGGTTACCGTATTCCGCCTAATTACGACTCTATGATTGCAAAATTAATCGTCAAAGGGAAAGACAGGGACGATGCTATTCAGATAGGTAAGAGAGCTTTAAAAGAGTTCCATATCGGAGGCATTAAAACAACTATTCCATTTCATCTTTTCATGTTAGAAGATTCCAACTTTCAAGACAGTGAATATAATTTAGAGTATATTGACAAGCGGATTGAAGAGGGGTGTACCTTCGAAGTAGACCACAAAGACCTTGTCCCATCAAGCTAGGCTTCTGCTGTTTGCTCTTCAATTTCCTTTCTTTTCTTATTAATCTTTGTTGGGTTGAAGTAGTTTTGACGACCGTAGACTACTTCATGTAGATTTTCTACTGCCATAAAGGAAGACGGATCTATATCTAGAACAATATCTTTGAGCTCCGACAACTGTAATCTATCAACAACAACGAGTAAAATTTCTCGATCATCTCCAGTATAACCTCCTCTACCATACATAATGGTGAGGCCTAAGCCTAACTTATGCATAATTGTATCAGCGAGTTCTTTAGGTTTGCTAGAAATAATTAAAACAGATTTGATTTCATCAAGCCCTACAATAACAAAGTCCATCGTTTTATAAGTGACCATATAGGTAATGAAAGAGCGAACAGAAGTGTTCCATTCTTTATAAAAGTAGCCTGCAGCTACGAATATAAAAATATTAATAAAGACGACCACTTGACCTATCGTAAACCCTTTAGATCGATTGACAATAATGGCAATAATTTCAGAGCCATCAGAGCATCCTCCATTACGGATAATAATTCCAATACCCAAGCCTAAAACGATACCTCCTAAAACAACAACCTCAAGAGCATCTCCATGAAATTCAGGAAAATTATGTATCACATCTTCTAATAGAAAAATAAAAAATGAAAAAAGAACAATTCCCGTAATTAAGAAAACTAAAAAACCTTTCCCAAAGTTTTTATAAGCCAGGTAAATACAAGGTAGATTAATAACTAATATAAGATAAGGTAGCCACCTAGATCCTATAATTCGTGCAAGAACCATGGAAATACCAGTCACTCCACCGTCAATAATATTGTTAGGCAGGATGATACTTTTGATAGCTACGGCTGCAATAAAAGCGCCAAGAGTTATCCAAAGAAATGTTTTCCAATATGCTTTTCTAGATTTAGTCGAGGCAACCATAGAGCGGAATTCCTAGTGATATTTATTCTGGCTAGAGAATAAGCTTTTAAAGAAATGTTTGGCTAGGAAAAAACGCGGGAGACGAGACTCGAACTCGCAACTTCCGCCGTGACAGGGCGGTGCTCTAACCAATTGAACTACTCCCGCAGTTTGTTTAATTGGGCGCAAATGGATTTGAACCAGTGACCGCCTGCTTGTAAGGCAGGTGCTCTACCGCTGAGCTATACGCCCCAAAAAAAACAGTCTAGAATTTAAAAGATCTTTACATTACAAACAAGTCTTTTTAACCACTTTTCCAAAAAAAATATATTTTTTACTTATGATTATCCGAAAAATAGTTCCTAAATTTACGCTTTTATGCTTCTTGCTGACTCTAGTAGCGTCATGCTCCATTAGTAATGTGGATGAATTTGAGCTGCAAGGGCGCGTCTATCTTACACAGTTAAGCAAAGATTTAAGTGAAATTCACGATTTAGACACGCTTAAAACAAAGAAAAAAATACTGTCAAAACGATTTTCTCAAATTTCAAGTTTGATGATTGCTTACCATTCTTTTTTAGAAAAACACCCAGAAATACGTCCCATTCCTGAGGACGATCTTGTGTTAGTTGCAGCAGGAGTCAAGTTAGAATTACAAAGAATTCTAGAAATAGAAGGTGCCGCCGAGCTTATTATTAAAGCGGAGAAAGAGGCTTATACAAAATTGATGCTTGCCGATGAGTCGAGTAAGGTAAAAGAAAAAAACACTCTAAATCGCTTCACAAAAGGTATTAAATGATCGCCCTAGGAGCGAAAATCCTGCCATAATTGCATACGAGGAAAGCATTAAAATACTTCCATTCCCAATAATAGAGACACCTACTGCAGCTGCCGTACTTTCGGGACTGTAAATCTGCTTCCAACTCTTTGTTGAGAGATCAGAGCAAATAGAGGGTCCGCTTGATAGATTCAGTTGATTGGTTGTCCGATCGCATAGGGATTGAAAAGAAGTGCCCAAGCCTCGAGGGGGAAGATCGGGATTTAGAAAAGTGAGATGATCATAATAGGGCTCTTCAGGAAGAGGCTGCGTGTAAAACTGAATCGTTTTTTGAACCGCGTAGACTGAGGTGCAAGCTCCTAGGGTGATCAAAGCTAAGCCACCTGTTAAGTAAACACAGGACAAGGTTATTTTGCTGCTGGTTTTTAAAACCAAAGCTAAGGTGTTTTGAGAAGATATATGCATATCATTTGTTACTAGAGTCGTCATATCTGTACCCTCTTGAAAATCTGAATTGTAAAATTAAATTTTAAGTGTAAATTTTAGATAAAGATAAAAGCAATAAATAATTTGGAGAAATATTAAGG